>JAUWDP010000106.1 GCA_030608725.1 Candidatus Bathyarchaeota archaeon | reverse complement strand
GGAGCGTGGTTTAACTTCCGAGTTCGGAATGGGTTCGGGTGGGACCCACGCCCTTTGGCCGGTAACCCATTCCATTGGGCTCTAGGCTGTAGTTTAAAGATTTCGGTCAGGCTTCAGGTACTGGAACTCGACCACCCAGACGAGCTGATCGGGGTCGTGGACGCCGTAGATGCTCTTCCATTCCTCGCGAAACTCGTCGAGGTCCCTAAACCCCTCCTTGAGGGCGTCGTCGTGACTCATGTCCCCGAGGCGCTGCTGGAACCGTTTCACCACCCTAAACCTGTCGGGTAGGTGGGTGTAGAAGCTGACCCTTATGTTGTACTCTCCCCCCGGCTTCACCATGGGTCTCTTGGGGCGTCTAGTGGCCGTCTTTTCGCCGTTTATTATCTTATTTACGTAGGATTTCTTAAAGAGAATCGTCAAATTAGGTTTCTAGGGCTTGTGTTGAGATTAAGTGTTGTGTGTTTTTTCCGGTTTCCTTCTGGGTTAGATCTACTGGGTTACATCTTCGTTTATTCTTGTAAACGGGGACACCTGATGTGTCTATAGTCGAGGGGGACGTCCCCGATAATTTGCGTATGTTAGAGTTGATGTGTTTTCCCTGGACGATCATCTTTATTTATGTTGAGGGGGTTAGCGGTTTCTGCCATGGGGGGCCGTGGTCTAGCCTGGAATGACGTTGGGCTCCAGAAAATATAATGAGCGAAACTGACCCGTGAGGGGATGACGAGTTTTTGGAGCGGAAACCCAAATGTCGAGGGTTCAAATCCTTCCGGCCCCACCATTTCTAGGCCCAAGAAACCCTGAGATTAAGTGATCTCGTTGAGTTTATTCTCAGAAAATGATGATCGGAAGATACGTGTCATAGCTCCATATTCTATATAGGTATTACTGGTTTCAGGGGGAATTGAGAGTATTGGACCTAGCCTCTATCCTGATCGTGGACGACGACGAAGATATCCTAGACCTGTACAGGGAGACGTTGGAGTATAGAGGCTACAGTGTAGAGACTTCTAAAACAGGTTTAGATGCGATAGAGAAGGCGGAGAAGAACAAGTACCAGATCGCCCTGTTGGATGTCGTCCTCCCCGATATCAGGGGAGAGAAAGTCGCGGAGAAACTCAAGAAGATAGACGAATCCATGGAGATCATCTTCATCACGGGTTACTCCCTGTTTCAGACCTGCATAGAGGCCACTAAAATTGGGATAAGCGACATCCTCCTGAAACCGATAACGGAGGAGGAGCTACTGCTGGCAGTGGAGAACGCCCTACCAGCACAGTAATGGTTGGGTGGATATCCGCAGGGGGTGACAGCCACTGAAGCTGAGGGGGAAGCTCGTCACAGTCTTTGCGGGAAGCTACATCTTAATCCTTGTAGTCCTTCAATTAACCACCAACACGTTTTTGATGCGGGGGGTTCTCGAGCTTGAGAAGGCGGATATCCAGCAGCAGACAGAGCTGGGCTTGACAGCACTGGATTGGATCCTATCGGAATTGGACGCTGTCACTCACGGCTTCGCCGCAGGGGATGACGTATACGATTTCAGCCTCGATGAAAATGTCGAGAATATTGGATCCCTTGTACTAGACTCGACGTTCATTGACTCGAAGATCAACCTGATGCTTATCTTCTCCAATGAGGGCGAGCTTGTCTTCAGCAAGGCCTTCGACCTAGTCGACGTGGAGGAGGCCCCCTTTCCCAGTTACGTGGGGGACCAAATCCGTGAGAACGGAGGTCTCCTGAACCATCAGAGTACATCCAGCAAATATTGCGGTGTATTAAGAACTTCAGAAGGGCCGATGATCGTCGCATCACGTCCCATCATCACAAGTAAGGAGGAGGGCCCCGTACGAGGCACGGTGGTGTGTGCTCGACGTTAGAGAGATTGAGACACTGATGGGGCTAACCTCATTATCCCTGGAAATGTTGGAACTCGATGAATCCACTGAAAGCGAATACCGAGCCACTCTGGCGGACATTTCTGAAGAGGATCCGATCGCCATCAGAAAACAAAGCCCGAAGTTGATAGCCGGATACTCACTCATCGAAGACGTATCCCATGAGCCAGCCCTGTTGTTCAAGGTGGAGGAAACGAGAGACGTATATCAGTACGGGCTGACCTGCATCACGTATCTCATGGGATCCTTCCTGATAATCGGGATCACCATCGGGATGTTGGTCATGGACAAGTTGATCATGTCTCGACTAACCAAACTGAGCAATGCGGTCAGCAGGGCAGATACACCATCCTCCGAGTCGACTAGAGTAGATGCGTCTGGTGGTGACGAGATATTAGTGCTGACGAACAACATAAGGGACATGCTTGAAGTCCTGAAGGAATATCAGCTCCGCTTGAAGGAGCGAGAACGGATGGCGACCATAGGAGAGCTATCCGCCATGGTTGGCCATGACCTACGCAACCCCATCCAGGTGGTCTACGGGCTCTGCTCAATCCTCAGAAAGAAAGTCGAGGACCTCAAGAAGCTCGGAGTAGACGAGTCGCAGATACGCGACCTCGAGTACGTTGACGATGAGCTCCACGAGCAGATGCTGTACATGAACAAGATCGTCTCGGACCTGCAGGACTACGCCAAGACTATCAATCTTGTACCCGGCGAAGTCGACATCAGACACGTGATAGAGGACGTCCTCTCATCTGTGAAGGTACCCTCCAACATCGACGTCTCAGTTGTGTTCGACGAAGGCTTCCCCGAGCTATACGTCGACGTAATCCTGATGAGGCGTCTGTACACCAACCTGCTAAACAACGCCGTCCAGGCCATGCCCGATGGCGGCCAATTGACAGTTAAGGGACGTAGCACTGACGAGTACGCCTTCATTGACATAGTGGACACGGGGGTGGGTATCAGCGAGGAGAACTTGGGGAAGATATTCAGGCCCCTCTTCACGACGAAGGCAAAGGGCACCGGTCTAGGCCTCTCCGTATGTGAAAGGATCGTGGAGTCCCATGGGGGGGATATACTAGTAGAGTCCGAGGTAGGAGTCGGCTCCACATTCACGGTTAGGCTGCCCCTCGATGGTGCCTTGGGGGGGAGCGGATTTCAGACGATGTCAATTGATATCGGCGAGATAGCTGACGCGATTAGACCACAGTCACCCTGAGCCTTCGCGATATCCTAGTTTAGAGGGCTCATATGTATGAACTTGTTTACTAGATTGCTCTGAAATAACATAGACGATAGATTCCGCCTGTAGCCAAGCTCTTATGGGCACATTTCCGGGAACTTTGGCGTTTTTCGCATAACGTTTTTAAACTCGGCTCTGAAGAAACGTATGCACTTGAAAAAGTATATGATGGATGGGGTAGCTGCTTCAGATCGGAGGTGGATCTTTATTACATCCTCTCCCTCTGGAATGGCGCCTCTCCATGTGTACACGTAGGTGAAAAATGAAATGGCATACATGACAGGACAACCTGTCCTAATCTTGAAGGAAGGAACTGAGCGAAGCAGGGGTAGGGACGCCCGAAGGTCCAACCTCATGGCCGCGCAGATTATCTCGGAGGTGTTAAAGTCGACCTTGGGCCCGAGGGGCATGGACAAGATGCTCATCGATAGCCTCGGGGACATCACCATCACCAACGATGGAGCTACCGTTCTTGAGGAGATCGACGTGCAGCACCCCGCTGCAAAGATGATTATTGAGGTCGCGAAGACCCAGGACGACGAGGTCGGAGATGGGACCACGACGTCGGTCATCCTTGCGGGCGAGCTGCTCAAGAAGGCCCAGGAGCTCCTGGATGATGACATCCACCCATCTCTCATCATCGCGGGCTACCATAAAGCCGCCGAGAAGGCCCTGGAGACCCTGGACGACGTCGCGTTGGACGTCGACATTGAGGACCGTGAGACCCTGATGAAGCTGGCCATGACCGCCATGAGGAGCAAGACCGTCGCCAGGTCTCGGGAGGGCCTAGCGAACATAGTGATCGACGCGATCATGCAGGTCAAGGAGGAGCGGGACGGGCAGACCATCGCCGATGTGGACGACGTCCAGATCGTGAAGAAGGAGGGCAAGAGCCTCAACGAGACACAGCTGATACAGGGAGTCATCATCGACAAGGAGATCGTCCACGCCGCCATGCCCAAGAAGATCGAGAAGGCGAAGGTAGCCCTCATCGACACGGCACTGGAGGTGGAGAAGACCGAGTTCGACGCCGAGATCCGCATCCGAAGCCCCGACGCAATCAAGTCGTTCCTGGACCAGGAGGCCGAGATGCTGAAGAAGATGGTGGACCGGGTCACGGACTCCGGCGCGAACGTTGTCTTCGCACAGAAGGGCATCGACGACATGGCTCAGCACTACCTGGCCAAGGCCGGCGTACTAGTCGCCAGACGGGTCAAGAAGTCCGACATGGAGAAGCTGGCGAAGGCCACCGGCGCAAAGGTGATCTCCAACCTCTCCGACTTAAAGGCCGAGGACCTGGGACAGTGCGACCTCGTCGAGGAGCGCAAGATCGCCGACGACAAGATGATCTTCGTCGAGGGATGCGATGACCCACGGTCGGTCGCCATCTTCATCCGAGCGGGCCTGACGAGGATGATCGACGAGGCCGAGAGGGCTCTGAACGATGCCCTCTACGTCATCAGCGATGTAGTGGAGGTGCCCAAGATGGTCCCCGGCGGAGGAGCCGTGGAGACCGAGCTGGCGAAGGCGGTTAGGGCTTACGCCCCGAGCGTCGGAGGCAGGGAGCAGCTCTCAATCGAGGCCTTCGGGGACGCCCTCGAGGTCGTGCCCAGGACCCTCGCAGAGAACGCGGGGCTGGACATCATAGACACTATGGTTGCCATCAAGGCCGCTCACGACAAGAAGGGGGGAGGCAGCATGGGGGTCAACGTCTACGACGAGGGAGTCATCGACATGCTCAAGGAGGGTGTAATCGAGCCCTTGGTGGTGAAGCAGCAAGCGTTAAAGTCAGCGGTAGAGGTCGCGTCCATGATTCTCAGGATCGACGACGTCCTCGCAGCTACTGCGCCGGCCATGCCGGCGGGCGGACCAGGTGGTCCGGACGGTATGCCCGACATGGATGAGG
>JAUWDP010000007.1 GCA_030608725.1 Candidatus Bathyarchaeota archaeon | reverse complement strand
ATGACCCGGAGATACTCCTTTGCCAATTCTTCCTCAGTCTGATCATATCGGGCATAGATAGCATCCATTCCTTCTTGGTGACCCATGAGGGCCTTTGGATAATCTGAGTTCTTCCAATCACCACGAGTCCGGAAATACTTCCGAAGATTATGGGGGCGTATTGTCACTCGTCCATTGTCGAGTTCTAAAAGTTTTGCTTTTTCTAGGGCTCTCCTCCACTGCACTTGGAATGTTTGAGCCGTAAAGGGGAATAATCTGGGGTCATTTTCTGGGGTGAGAGAATTCCTCAGATATGCCCCCCTCTTGTTCGCTTGCTTGATATACTCGGGCCGGAACTTTAGCCATTCCTCGATTAAGCCTCTCGCGTCTGGGTCAATGAATGTTGTCCTCTTTTTCTTCGTCTTTGTGATTTTAAGCGGAATTTTAATCCTCGGGGGATTGTGATCTAGATTTAGATTCTCCAACTTTATCTGAACTGCTTCACCTATCCTCATCCCACTAGAGGCGAGGACCACCGCCATTGTCTTTCCTTGTAAGGGAAGGTGCTCGATAATACTCATAAATTGAGCCTTCGTCGGGACTCGCTCCTCTGTGATTGCGTCCTTAGCTTTCCCGATTATATTTTTTTTCCAATTTTTATTGAAGCCCTGCTCATTATCCTCAAAAAATCTAAAGATCCCTGCCAGTCGAGAGACCTTTGACTTCGGGGCAAACTCCCGCCCAATCATCCAATCCCTGTATGCGACAACATCCTCCCTTGGGTCTCGTTCCTCTGAGAAGTACCTGACACTTAGCTCATTGAGCCTTAGCCATCTCTCCTCTCTATCCTTTAACTCAGCTAACTCAGGGTAGACCAGCGTAAAGAATTGGGTCAGAGCCACCTTGTATCCTTTCTTGGTGTTATACGACTCGTATTGACTCAAGAACTTATTCGCCGACTGAACCATTTCTACCATGTAAATAGATGGGTCGCGGGATATTTAACCTTTATTTATCTACAAAAGATCCTTATCGATAGATGTAGTCATACCTAGGCATATTCGACTGACACGTGTCTAAAACCGAAACAGGCTGAATTATTATCGAAGAAAACCTGGCTGTCTCTAGGGATGTGTCAGGCTGTCTGTAGATGAACGCAGCCGCCTCTGGTGAATGTTATCCCTCACTTGACACCACTTCTACATGGTTACCAGGTATGTTCATATTAACATTTCTGAAAAAACGGGCATAGCGTCAGGTACCGACATTCAAGCGAGGGAGGTCTCTACCCTCTCCTTGCCCTTTCCCGGGTTCTTCCTCTTGAGCCTGATCTCCTCTATCTCCTTCGTGTCCCGGACGTGGGTCCCTGCGCAGTGCATCTCGATGTCTGCGCACCTCCAGATCCTTATGCCGGGTAGACTGGGATCTGAGTCTATCCTTATCTCGTGCCCCTCTGCGATGAAGGCGTTTGTCGACTCCTCAACCTCCTTGAGGGCCTCAGCGGGCAGCCTCCCCTCATACGAGTAGTCGGCCCTGTCCTTCTTTTCGTCCACGAAGGAGCCGAGCCGCTCCAGGTGGCCCATCCTAGCCCAGAGGAAGTGCTCCATGATGTGGGCGGCCGAGTGGAGCCTCATGATCCTGTGACGCCTGTCCCAGTCGACCTCTCCCTCGATCTCGCTTCCCACCGTGAAGAGGGGAGCGGAGGTCAGAGTATGGCTGATGACTCCATTCTCGATCTGGGTGTCAACGACATCCACCCCGCCGATCCGGCCAGTATCCCCCGCCTGTCCGCCGCTTTCCGGGTAGAAGGCTGTACGGTCGAGGACAACATCGTTCTCGTTGACAGCTATCACGACTGCTACAAATTTCGTTAGGTACGGGTCTTCGTCGTAGAGCTTCACTGTCAGCTTCATCGACTGAATGCCCCTCTGAGGAACGGGTAGAGCTCGTCCACCTGCTCCTGGACCATCGTCTGGTAGTACTGGTACATTATGCTGACGCAGAGGAGGGCCCCCATGCCCGAACCGAAGACGTTCAGGAACTCCGACAGAGCCGCCAGCATCCCAATGATGAAGCCGCCTATCACGGTGATCGTAGGGATGTACCTGTTCAACAATGCTACAAGAGGCCTCCTGCTGCGCCTGAACCCGGGCACCTGCATGCCTGAAGACAGGAGCTGATCGGCCATGTTCTCAGCCCCCAAGCCCCCTATCTCCAGCCAAGTCAGTGAGAACAGGACGCAGATGGCCACAACTATCAGGAGGTACACCAGGGCACGGATGGGCTCGTTTATCACCCCTCCGAGGGAGCCCGGGGAGGTCGTGTAGTAGACCAAACCGCCCGTAGGCCGTCCTGTCGTGGCGTTGAACGTGCCAAACAGGTTCAGCAGCGTATTCCCGTTGTCGGCGTTCCACCGCGACCATACCAACTGGCTCACCATCTGCAGGAAGCCGAAGAGGGTGTAGGTCAGTATCACGGGGATGTTCGAGACGTAGAGGAGCTTAATGGGCATCTTCCCCCTGAACCCCCTGAAGGAGGAGTGGGATATTGGTAGCTCCACCCTCATCCCCTCCACGTAGACAACGAACGCGAAGACCGCTACCGTGGTCAGAAGCCCGATCATGTCAGGGTATCCAGGCCTGTAGAACCAGTTGAGCACAGGGTCGCCCCTCATGATCCCCTCGAAGAACGCCCAGATGGCCCCTATCCGCCTACCGTCGGCTGATGGGTAGAGGTTGAAGGAGCTCATCCAGATCGTCTTGGTTATCCCAGCGACGATGAACAGGCTTATTCCGCTGCCTATCCCCCAGCCCTTCTGCACCATCTCATCGAGCATCATGAGGACGAATCCCGCTAAAAAGAGCTGAGTGAAAATTATGAGTGCGGTGCTCAAAGTAAGCTGACCGTACTGACCCGTGATGATGTAGGCCAACGACTGGAAGGCTACCATTAAAAAGGAGAATATCTTGCTCACAGTCGTGAAGAGGGCCCTGTCCTCCGGATTCGTGTTATCGAAGCCTATCAAATCTGAGCCCGCGAGAAGCTGAATAATCAGGCCTGCCGTAACGATGGGGCCTATCCCAAGCTCCAGCAGCGTCCCAGCGGTTGAGGCGAATATCACCCTGTAGGCGGCAAGCTGCTGCGCTTGAGACTGGCTGACGTTGACGCCGTACAGGGGAGTCTCCGCCATGATAAGGTAGCAGATGAGGGCGATGCCGGTCCACATGAGCTTCCGGTTGAAGCTGACCTTACGCTCAGGGGTCTTCACCTCTGGAACGAAGGGAGCTATCGGCCTGAAGAACTCGAGGAACCGACCCATCCCGATCACTCAATCTCTACGATGTGTCCTCCGGCAGCCTCAATCTTCTCAAGGGCCCTGGAGGAATACTCAGGAATTTTTACAGCCAATGGGACATGTATCTTTCCCCTTCCAAGGAGCTTCACATAACCTAGGCCCTCAAGGTCGAGGTCATGGGTGTCCGCCCCACCGACCTCCATGCCCAGTTTGTTTCGAGCTAGGTTCTCCAGGTCGCCTATGTTGATTGTGACAGCCCTGGGCTTAAGGGATGACGGTGGTTTGAAACCTACGCTTTTGTACCTGTCGGGCTCGTACTTCACTGTGCGGATCCAGAAGTGCTTCCGTCCACCCGCCCTGCCCTTACCGCCTCTCATCCCGCCCTTGCGGTGCTGACCAACCTGTCCCCATCCGCAGTACCTTGAACCACGCTGTTTACGCGACTTCCTCAGTTTGTGGGGCATTTCGTTTACCGTCCGTATTGAAGGAACATGAACGCCATAAAAACCTAATGATATATCTCAGGCTTCTATCTATTCGGACCTTCTCCCTCTATCACCGCAAGCTTAAAGATAAGCATTTTCATCAGACTAAGATAATCGCTATTTTAGGAAAATAGAGGGAAACAACCTTTTCCTCATCGCAATGGGGTTTCTACCGAAGAGGAAATTATCTCGACTGACTGTGCATCAGTCACCAGATCGGCCCTGTCATCGGACGGCAAGTGTATACGGAACGTAGTCCCTATTCCGAACTCGGTCTCCACGCCGATCGTCCCACCATGCTGCTCCACAGTCCTTTTACTGTAAGCCAGCCCCATACCCATGCCTTTTCCCTTAGTGGTGTTGAAGGCCATGAACAGTTTATCTCGGAAGTCCTCGGGTACGCCGGCTCCGGTATCCGATACATCAATAATTAATCCATTCGAAGACCCTTTGGTCTCTATCTTCAGCACCCCTCCGTCGGGCATCGCCTCGCAAGCGTTCTTGACCAAGTTCCATAGCACCCGGCGCATCTTGTTATAGTCGATGTTAACTTGATGTGGGGTCGCTATCAGTTGGACCTCCACGTTCTCAGGTATAACGCTGTCGTTGATCACCTGCTCAAGCAGGCGGCTGACCTCCACGTCGATGAGCGTGAGTGGCTCATCCCTCGTGTGCTCCCGTAGATCGTCTAGTATGTCGACGGAGAAGAGGACCGAGTCGTTTATCATGTTTAAATATTCATCCGACCTGTGTGGCTCATGCTTCAAGAGGTACGTCAGGTTCCGTATCTTCTGGAGGGGCCCCCTGAGGTCATGGCTCACCATGCTGACGACCTTCCCGAGGGCTGCCATCCTTTCGGCCTCCAGCAGGTCCCTCGTCCTCTCCTCGACTATGGCCTCGAGGTTCTCCGCGTTCTCGTGGATGTAGGAGACGAGTAGGAATAGCACCATTACTATCTGATATGAATGCCAGTTGACAGCGTTGTCTGACATATCACTGATATAGTATTCCAAGAGGAACAGGAAGATCCCGAGCGCAAACTCCAGCTTTAAGACCATCGCTAACCTCTTCAGCCAGATGTTGTCGGTTGGATTCTGTTTCCTCCCGAAGATGTATGCGATGTATCCAAGGATGCCGATGATGATGAGGTCGAAGACGAGGTGTTGAGGGGTCACTTAGAAACACCTCTCACTAGGCCTCGGGTACTCTCAATCCTGACACTAGGTAGAGGGGCACCTCGAATCATCGCAGGTTCAACTACTTCAAGGCGTTTTCCTAGTGAGACCCTAGATAAATGAATTATTCACATTAAATGGCTCATAGAGAACTGGAAGAATCAACAGAGTCCTAGATATTAATGTGGTATCTAGAAAAATGTCCATCACTCTATGATGAGGACGCGTATTGTAACGAAAAATAGCTGTAAAAGGTTAGAACGGGTTAGGCCATGCGTTTGGCGAGCTCGTTTATCGCCTCTCCTCGGTAGCCGAGCTCTCCTCGGTCCCTGTAGGGGCGCTTCACGGTCCTCTTGAACCCCTTTCTGGGCGGGTGGAGCCTGAAGAACGGCTTCACTCCCTCAAGCTTGTTGAACTCGACCTCCCCATCCAGTATCGCCTTAGCCAGCGAGTCATATGAGTCGTACCCGAGGTCGTTGAGGGACTCCACCTCGATCGGGTGGTTTCCGACCTTCTTCCCCCTCTTCTTCAGCAGCAGGCTGACGGTCTCCAGTGTGGGCTCCCCCCAGGTTATGTAGTCCTTGGCGTGCTGAAGCATCCCCCGGTACTCGGGCCTGTCATCGAGCAGCGTGGCTGTGTTGTTCCTGTCTACTCTGAGCATTCTCAGGGTGTCCTCCTGCCTGTGGGACGCGTTGACGCCTCCCCTGATCCGGATCGCTAGAAGGCACTTCTTCTCCATCTTAGGTCGCCCAGTCCTTCGGGGTCATTATCTTCATCGTGTTCTTCAGTGCCTCGAAGGTCGCGAAGGAGAAGGAAGTCGCAGTCTTGGTGGCGCCCTTCGTCTTTGAGTAGCAGTCCTTGACACCCGCCATGCCGAGGACGACTCTGGCGGTCTCACCTGCTACGAGTCCCAAGCCTTTAGCCCCTGGGATCAGGGTCACCTCTACGCTTCCGCTCTTCCCGGTAACCTTGAAGGGCAGCGTGTGGG
The DNA here is from genome assembly GCA_030608725.1 of Candidatus Bathyarchaeota archaeon. Next base: position 6,752 of record JAUWDP010000007.1, on the reverse strand, counting down.
GCTCCCCGCATCCGCACTCCCAGCTTCCGCAGCCCCTCCGGATGGGGTAGATGTTCATCTTGGCGTCTCGGATCCCTTTCTCGATGGCGTTCCGGACCCTCGGGGCCTTTCCTGCGCCGAGTCCGATTAGGCCGTCTCCGTTGCCCATCGCCACGATGGCCCTGAACCGGGACCTCTCGCCGGCGTCCGTCTGCTTCTGCACCAAGTTGATGTCTATGACCTCGTCCCTGAGGTCTGGGATCAGGACGTCGACTATCTCGACTTCCTTGATCCTGTAGCCCTCCTCGAATATCTCGTAGATGGACGATATATGTCCCTCGTGGACCATCCTTCCGAGCCTCGTCTTGGGCACCCAGGTGTCCAGCGGGTTCTCCCTCTGCCTTCTTCTGTTGCTCATTGAACATTCGCCTCTATTTTCGCTTTGACGCTCCCGAAGTGCTCGGGTAGGTCCTGCGGCCTCAAGCCCCGCTTCAGGTAGCCTGAGAACATGTAGTTGTACTCCTCTGGATCCTCGATGCTCGCGGCGTATTCGGCGAGGACCTTCCCCTCTATCTTGCTGACCTCGGGTAGGACGTCCCCGTCGCAGGGCACATACAGACCGGCGTCCTGTGCGCCCTTGACGGCGGCGAAGATCTTCGAGCCCTTCGTCGGCCTCTTGAGGCCTAAGTCAAGGTTTGCCTCCTCGATCCCCTCCTTGCTAGCCTTCTTACCTGCTATGAGACCCAGCAGGTATGCAGCGGATGTGCTTTTCTTCCCACCGAGCCAGCCGTAGCCCTCCAGCTCCTTGGAGTTCGCCTGGGCGAGAACGTAGTCTCCCTCCACCTTGGAGGTTACAAGCTGTATGACGAGGTTCTTGTTCGAGGGTCGGACGACGAACCTAGGCCTCTCCGAGGTCGCCAGAGTCCGCCTCGCCTGGTAGTCGGTCTTGCCTTCCCGTCGCCTGCGGTAGGCGACCCTGTACCTCGGTCCCTTAGCCAAATGTACGCCTCCTGAGGTTGTTCTCCGAGATGTACCTGTCCAGCTCTGATACGGACCTGAACACGCCCCCCTTGGCCTTCCTGTAGAGGTTCCTGTACGTGCTCACTGTGATGATGCGCCTCTCCTTGAGAGACCTTAGCTTCTTCCTCTGGGCCCTTATCCGGCCCATCCAACGGGTCTTCCGCGAGACAACGGAGAACTTTGCTCCCTTCCTTGAGCCACGACCTCGGCGCCTGCCGGCTTTCTTCTTCTCAGCCTGAGCCCTGGCCCTCCCCCTGCTGAGGCCCTTTTGGGGGGCTGCCTTTATCGCGCCGTCATTGATGAGCTTCTTGATCTCCTGGCGGGTGATAGCGGCCTCGACGTTGTCGGCCATCTCGGGGTCGATCCAGACCCTGTTAGCGCCGACGTTGAGAACCGAGGCCGCTAAGCGCCTCTGATTCTTGAGATTCATCCCTCATCCGCCTCCTTTTCAACCTGCTCATCCTCGGAGACCTTTTCTTCCTCAGGGACCTCTTCCTCCTCGATGATTTCTTCCTCGGGAAGCTCCTCTTCTACAGGCTCCGCCTTTAGTTCCTCTGCCTGCCGAGCTCTACCTACGTTGAGGATTCTGATTCCCCGCAGCCTGGCCTCCTGTACGATTTTTACCCGCTTCTTAAGGCCCACGGAGCCCCCTATCCTGGCGACTTGAGTCTCGGGGTCTACAATGGAGAGGTCGCCTACGTTGTAGACGTGTACCTCTTCCTTCCCGGAGGGATGGATGCCCCTAACAGCCCTGGGGGACCTATATCCTACGTTAACCGACTTTGGCCAACCCTTCCTGTTTTGCCTCATGTGGTTGTCGACGCCCTTGGGTTGACGCCAGTGATCCTTGAGGCGTACGTGCCTCCATGACTCCATCTTTACGAACTTGGGCCTCTTCTGTGACATTCTCTTCTTGAGGGCCATCAACCGTTTGTGTTCAGCGGCGTCGATCATTGTCATCACTCCTTGCTATAGACGTAGATACCGTCCATGAACTTCCTCAGGTCCTTCTTCCTGATCTTCGTGGCCTGCTGTATGTTGGCGGCGGTCTGGGCCACCTTCTCGATGTCCACGCCCTCGACTATTACGTCCTCGCCCTCTGTACGCACGTTGACTCCGCTGAGGATGTCCGCGTACCTGGGCTGCCTCTCCCCTATGAAGTTCTGGATGACGAACTTCTGCCCTTGGGCCCCGACCGTCATGGGGAAGTGAACGAAGACGATCTTAAGCTTGTACGTGAAGCCCTGGGTCACTCCCTTGATCATGTTCTGCACATGGGAAGAGATGGTGTTCACCAGCGATGCCTCCCTCTTCCGGGGGTTCACCGCCCAGATTTTGAGGGCGCCATCCTCGAGACCCATCTCGAGCAGCGTGTGGCTGAAGTCCCTTACAATCTCACCCTTCTCCCCGGCGACCGTCACCTTCCGTCCTTCGAGGTTAAGTGAGACCCCGTCGGGGACCTCAACAGAGTTCTCAACAATCTTGGCCGCCATCACAACCACCTAGTAGATATATGCCAGGACCCTGCCGCCCATGTTCTGGGACTTGGCGTCCTCATGGGTGACGACGCCGCCTGGCGTCGAGAGGATCATTACGCCCATGTCCCTGCTGGGGAGGAACCTCTTCTCGTACTTCTCGATCCCCTTTGCCTTCACTGAGTATCTTGGCCTGACTGCTTTGGCGTCGTTTATCCTGCCGAATAGCTGGACCCTGAATTTGCCCTGCCGGCCGTCGTCTATGAACTCTATCTCGCCTATGTAGCCCTTGGACTGGACGAGACGTAGGACTCGACCGACTAGGTTCGAGGCGGGGCAGATAATGCACTCCTTCTTATGCCTCTTCTCGTGGCTTAGGATCGTGTTGAACGCGTTGACTAGTGGATCCATCATACTCACCTGAACTTCTTGAAGCCGAGGCCCTCGGCAACCTCTCTGAAGCACTGCCGACACAGGTTGAGGCCATAGCGCCTGATCAACCCGTCGTAAGTACCGCAGCGGGTGCACTTCCGGCTGCCCTTACCGTAGGACCTCTCCTTCTTCTCACTCAACCGGAAGTCCCACCTCTACACCGAAGCTCTGCTTTATAAACTCGATTGATTCTTCCCTCGTCACCCTGTGGCTGTGTCCCACCCGGGATTTCGTCCTTCGCCTGCGGGAGACCCGGTATCCGGGCCTCTCTACGGTGGCCATGACGTCCATACCTATTATGCCCAGGTTGGGGTCGTACCTCTGGCCGGGGATGTCAATGTGCTCCTTTATCCCGAAGGCGAAGTTGCCCTGCTGGTCGAAGCTCCTCATGTTTAACCTGTTACGTATACCAGCGAAGGCCTGCTTAAGGAACTCCTCGGCCCTCTCGCCTCTCAGGGTCACAATACAGGCGATGGGCTCACCCTTTCTGATTCCGAAGGTTCGAATTGTCTGCTTGGCCCGCCTCGTACTGGGTTGCTGCCCTGTAAGGCTCTTGAGTATGGTCATGGCCTTGTCCAGGGGCTCGCCGGACTGGCCTGAGGATATGTTGACTACGACCTTTCCAATGTGCAGGCCGCGCATTGATCGGGGGCCTTCTAAGAATCGCTTTCGTCTGACCGGCTCCGGGGGCTCCTCCTCTCTCTCCTTTTCCTCATCGGCGTCGGTCTGAAGTTCGTCCTCCTCTACATTGGCCTCTGCTACGGTATCAGCGACATCAGCTTGGAGTGCGTCCTCCTCCAACTTGGGTTCGACGGCTTCCTCTACGGCGTCTGCCTGAGGCGCTTCCTCCTCGGCCTTGACCTCAGGGACTTCTTGACTATCCGCCGAGACCCCCTCCTTTTTCTCCTCTTCTTTCTCGGGAGTTGCTTCGTTCTTCTCTGGAGTGGCCTCGCTCATTCTACTCGCCCTCCGGTAGGGAGACGATGGGTGCGTCCGTGCCGACGCCGAAGACGTACTTGGAGAGTGTCCTAACGTCCTCGTTCGCCTCGGTCCTCACCGTCGCCATCCTCTTGCTACTGGGCTCGTTACCCAGCTCGATGAGGATCCCTTTCGTGCCCTGAGAACTACCTCCCGTTATGATGACCCGGATCCCGGGCTTGAACTCTACGTGGTCGGTGATCTCCTGCCCGGGGACTTCAAGCCTCACGATGTCGTTGACTGCGTAGCTCTCCCCGTCCTCGAGGAGAATATTTCTACCGTCATGGAGGTTGAGCTGGGTTACACCTTTATTCACGGTTGTCTTCCCTGTGACTCGGCATAGCTTGAACTTGGATTCGGCCTTGTTGATGGGGTGGAGGACAAACCTCTTGCCGTGCCTCGGTAGGATCCTGAAGTACTGCTCGGCCGCTGGGACCTCGATTACGTCCATGAGGCCCACCGAGTAGCGGCTATCCCTGCGAACCTTCCCGTCGACGATCACCTTACCCTCGTTGACAAGTCGTCGGGCCTCCTTCGCCGTCTCGGCGTACCCCAGGAAGTCCCTGACTAGGACTAGGAGGGGTGTTGAGACCTTCGTTCCGTGGGCTCCCGGGTTGGGCCTGACAGCCCACGTGTACTCCTTCCTGTGAATCGGCCAGAAGGTGGGCGACATCGCCCTCTTCATGTGCCGTGTTGGACCTTTCTTTCCCATTTAAGCACTCCTCCTCTTCGCTCCGAAGCCTCGCCTGGCGAGGATCGCCCTCCTCTTGTCGTCGCCCAGCTCCAGGCGGGTGATCATGACGTTCTCGGGCCTGACGGGTATATGCACCATGGACCCGTCCATCCTGTTGCGTGTGACCCCCTCGATGTAGATCTTGCTCCTCTCGGAGTCCACGCGGAGGACCTTTCCCTCTGTGAGCTTCCGGTCTCCCTTGGTGATGGTGACGGTGTCGTCACGCCTCACGGGCATCGACCTGGCCCCGTATTCGGCCTTGAGTGAAGGTGAGAGGGGGGCCGACAGGAACTTCCTGCGGATGTGGTTGGGAGCGTTGAACCGTCTCTTGCGGTTCTTTCCGGGCTTCGTGACACCCCTCTTGACCATGCTTAGACCACCATCCTAGCGACGGAGCCGAGCCTTGGCCATCGTTCCACGGCCTCTCTGGCGACGGGCCCCTTGACGTCTGAGCCCCTAATCTCACCGTCCGGGGTGAGGATTATAGCGGCGTTGTCATCGAACTGGACCCATGTCCCGTCCCTTCGGGGGTAGGGCTTCCTCTGCCGAATGACGACGGCGTTGAAGAGCTGCCGCCTCATCTCGGGGGTACCCTCCCTGCAGGAGACTATGAGGAGGTCGCCGACGCCCGCGTTGGGCAGCCTGCGGCGCCTTCCCTTGTAGCCTACGACCTGTATGAGCTTGAGTCTGCGCGCACCCGTGTTGTCTGCGCAGTGAATCATGCTGCCTGTGACGAGGCCCGTGGTTTGCCTCCGCCTCATCCCTATCCTACGCTTCATCCGCTTCGACATACTACTCCTCCTTCTCCACCACCACGAAGCTCTTCGTCTTGCTGAGGGGACGGCACTCGGCGATCCTTACCTTGTCGCCTGTCTTGGCATCGATGCACGGTGGGTTGTGGGCGGTGATCCTGCTGTTCATCCGTGCGTACCTCTCGTACTTGGGGAAGTACCGGGTGTACTCTATGCTGACGACGACGGACTTTGTCATCTTGTCGCTCACTATCACGCCGTCCATGGTCTTGCCTCTGACGCTCAGGGTTCCATGGAATGGGCAGTCGACATCATCGCACTCCGCCGCTGGCTGTTTAAAGATCATCAATTCTGCTGCTCACCATCGCCTCTTGACTCTACGTTTGACTCGGTCCTCGGGGCGCCCGACCAGGGCTGCACCCTCGACCTCAACCTTCCCACTGGGGAGGTCTATGTGGAATGTGGCGTCCTTCTTGGCAACCTGCTTAGCCTCCCCTCCCTGCCCTATCGTAAGGGTATTCCGACTCTCGTCGATTATCGTCCCTGTTATCGATACGTTGCATGGATTGCTGTCCTTCACGACCTTGACGCCTAGGCCTATCAGCTCGTGTCTCTGGACGTTCTCGGGACTGACCGGATTCAAGACTCTAGCCCCTCCTCCCTCATCACGGTGAGTATCCGGGCGATCGTCTTCCTGAGAAACTTGATCTGCCCAGGGTTCTCGATGGAGCCCCCGGCGTTTATCATGGTCTTCTTCTTGGAGAGCTCCGTCCTCAGCTCGCTGAGGCGCCTCTCCCGCTGTTCGACGCTCATGTCGCGTATCTCTTGAACTCTACGATTGGGCAAAGGCTACTCCTCCTCGTCCGATGGGGAGTCCTCAGTCTCCGCTTTAGCTTCCGTTTCCAGGTCCTCTGCTTTCGGGGCTTCATCTGTCTTCTCCGGCTCAGTGGCTTGAGGCTTCTCTTCCTCAGGCTTTATCTCAGCCTCGACTGATTCTGGCTCTTCCTCAACAGGCTTGGGTTCTTCAGCTACGGGCTCCGGTGCATCAGGAATGGCAGTTTCAACGACCTCCTCTTCGACCGTTTTCTCTACCACATCAGCATCCTCAGGAGTCTTCTCCTCTGGAGCTATCTCAGCTGCCTCAGCCTCTACTGGCTGTACCTCATCCGCAACAGGTTGCGGCGCATCTGTGCTGGTGGCGTCAACGGTGTCGGTGACTTCCCCAGGCTTCTCCTCTGGAACTGCCTCAGAGGCCTCGGGCTCGACCGGGGTCTCCGGGAGATCCGGCTCTACCCCTGCTGGGAGCTCGAACTCTTCCTCTGGATACACTATCACGGGGAGGCCATCCAAGTTCACCTTGTCGGGGAACTTTGCATCCGGGGG
>JAUWDP010000051.1 GCA_030608725.1 Candidatus Bathyarchaeota archaeon | reverse complement strand
GCCTTGAATAGTAAGATAACAGGGGTGTAATGGGTAGGCAAACGTACGTGGCGTACGTCTGAGGCGTAACCGTGCTTCAAACGTGTCGAGTTACGCCCCTAGATATGCCCCTTTGGGCAGAAGAGTTAATTTAAAAGGGTAAAAAATTAATATTTTCATGTGAGGTGTTACACTTCTTGAACATCCATTACACTGCCATTACACTTCAAACGTAATGGATGCGTAACCCGTTCTCTCCTGTATCTGCCCCTTATGCCTAAAGCACCCCTAAAACAGCCCCGTTTCCAGCCCCAAAAGCAACATTTTTTGCGCGCGCGCGGAGGGGGGACGCCGTGGAGCTCGGTGTCCTCGACGAACCCTAGAATCCCAAGTGATGGCGTATAGGATGTCAGGCGACATTTTGTTCCGTGTAGGTCTTGGTCCATGACCCTATCAAGGGCGTTGCTGTGCAGGTCAACAATTTTTTTCTCTTTTCCTAATAATTGATGCTTAGGCGGCATAATTCTCCTTTGAAAGGTTTTATACCCTAATATCCGTTCTTGGGCCCTCGAGGTGCATGTAGGATATGTACGAGTACAAGTTCGTGAGAGTGGACCTGGAGGGGTTCTTGATCGCGACGAGGAGGCCAAAGGTCGACCACCACAGGCTCTTTGAGGAGCACGCGAGGGAGGGGTGGAGGCTGGTCCAGATATTCGCCCCGGCCGTCTCGGTAATGTCCGGGGGGACCCCCTACTACTTCGAGATCATATTCGAGAGGGAGAAGGGAAGCTAGGGATCAGTCCCGCGATCTCAGCAGTGCGAGAATCCCGTCAAGGAGGGGAGGTACCGGTCTCCTGGAGTTAAATCCTCAAACCCCTTTTTCTCGTACAAACCAAGATTACTCTGCGTGTGCCGTTAACACTTTTAAGTCGTAAAGGGTGGACCTGTGGAACTTGATGTGGTCTTCCGGGATATGTTGCCCTAGTAAATTTTCGCGCATGCGTCAGGTGGCTGTGTTAGAGCTTAGCCTGATGACTTCCTTCACGGCCTTGATGGCGACCTCGATCATGGGGTCTTCGGGCTCCTTCGTCGTCAGGTGCTGGAAGAAGACGCCGGGGGCGGTTAGCAACCTGATGACTATGGAGTCCTCGTGCTTGGCGCTGAACCTGAGGAGCTCGTAGCTGATGGCCCCGAAGACCGGGATGAGGACGATCCGTTGGGCTAGTCTCGGCCAGAACTCCGCCCTAGGCATGATGGAGAACAGGAGTACGCTCACTAATATGACTATGAAGATGAACGAGGTCCCGCAGCGCCTGTGGAGCCGGGAGTGCTCCCTGACGCTCTCGACGTCCAGGTCCACCCCGTGCTCGTGGGCGTTGATGGTCTTGTGCTCCGCGCCGTGGTACTGGAGCACCCGCTTGAACTCCCCCCAGCGGGAGATCAGGGTCATGTAGCCCAGGAAGAGGGCGAGGCGGACGGCGGCCTCCACGAGGTTGAATAGGACCCCGGTGAGGTTGAGGAGGCTGGTCACCAGGAAGGGGATGACGAAGAAGAGGGAGGACATCGCCACGGTGAGGACGATGACTATCGCCCACTCCTTCCAGGTGAACTCCTCCTCTTCCTCCTCGAGGGCGGCGTTCGCAGAGAAGGCGATGCCCTTCACCCCCATGTACATGGTCTCGCCGAGGGCGATGATGCCCCTGACGAAGGGGAGACCCAGGACCCTGTAGCGCTGGGTGAGGGAGTTGATCTCCTGGGTCTGGGTGAGGATCTCGCCGCTGGGCTGCCTGACGCACATCACCAAGTGCCTCTTGCCCCGTATCATCACGCCCTCTATGAGGGCCTGCCCGCCGAAGGCGAGGGACTCCTCCTTAGGCTTCCCCATGGTTCACAGGAGAAGGCAGCCCTTCTTATATCCCTTTTTCAGGGTCTTCTCACTACAAAATGGATGATTGGCCCTTCAACGTGCTACGTATTGCTTGGGCTTCAAAGTGGCCGAGGTAGTCTTCAGTGAAGACGGGTATCGCTATGGTGAAGGTTGTCCCTGCGCCGACCTCGGAGTCCAGTTCGATGGTGCCCTCGTGGGCCTCGACGGTCCGTTTGCAGTAGTAGAGGCCGAGACCTAGGCCTCCATCCTTCGTCGTTTGGAATGGCTTGAAGAGGGATTGAACTTCGTCTTCGGGGATGCCGACGCCCGTGTCGGAGACGGTCAAGGTGACCTTGTCTCGCGCTCTCTTCGCTGTGACTGTGAGCCTCCCACCGGTGGGCATGGCTTCGACTGCGTTCTGGATCAGGTTGTCGAGGACTCTGTGGATCTTGGTTTCATCCAGGTAGACGCTCTTAAGCCTCTCGTCGAGCTCTAGTACGGCTTCGATGGATTGGGGCAGCGTCGCTTCCTCCAATGTTTTCCTCACCATCTCCACTAGGTTGACGTTTCCCAGGATGAGGGGTGAGTATCTCGTCTGGCTCCTGAACATGTCGATCATCTCGCTGGCCCGGTCCACCGATTTGTTGACCATGTCGATCATCTCGTCGACGTTTTCGGGGGACTGTTTCATGAGGTAGATGGCGTTCTTGATGGTCTGGAGGGGGCCGCGGAGGTCGTGTCCGACCGTGGCTGCTATCCTGCCGGCTGTCACGAGGCGCTCGGCGTCGAGGAGCTCCTGGGTCTTTTCCTCCACCAAGCCTTCGAGGGCCAGGTTGGCCTCCTTCAGCTCCTCTCTCATCCGTTTCTGGTCGGTTATGTTGTGTGCGAGTATTTGGATGCCTACTCTGTCTCCGTTCATGTGCAGCAGGGAGGCGTAGACTTCGCACCAGCGTTCTGTGCCGTCTTTACTTCTTAATGGATATTCGAATGAGGGAAGCCTGCCTTCTGAGAGCAGGGCTCTGCGCATCTCGGCTATGAAGTCTATCTTGTCTTGTCCGGCTTTCCGCTGGCTCGCGATGGAGCGGAGGGTTTTCCCGATGACCTCCTGTTCGGTGAATCCCGTGAGCTCGGTGAACGCCGTGTTAACGGAGGTTATCTCCCCGTTGATGTCGTGGATGGATATGGCGAATGGGGAGGTCTCGAAGAGGGCCCTGTATTTTTCCTCTTTCTGGGTTATCTCGGCTTTCGCTCGTTTGCGCTCGGTGATGTCGGTGAGGAAGTGGAGCGTGGCCGTGCTGCCGTTCCAGTCGATGTCGATGCCGTTGACTTCGATCCAATGTACGTCGCCGTTCTTGGCGATTATGCGGAACGTGTAGAACGTGGTCCCCGATGGGTCGCGGTTCATGTATGTTTTGAGGGCTTCGGTGCGGTCGTCGGGGTGGAGGTAGTCTATGAAGGGCTTGCCGAGGGCCTCCTCCGGTGTGTATCCGGTCATCTCGGTGATCCTGGGGTTGGCGAACTTGAGGAGGCCGTCCTGGATGACGATGATGCCCTGGTTGGCGTGGTCGACGACGTTTCTGTAGTTTTCCTCGGATTTTTGGAGGTGGGATTCGGTTCTGTGTTTGTCGACGGCGGTTCTGATGCGTTTGGCGAGGATCTTGTAGTGGCTGGGGTCGGGTTCCTTCCTGATGTAGTCGTCTATGCCGATGGCGAAGGCTTCTTCGGCGAGTTTTTCGCTGCCTTGGCCTGTGTAGAGGATGATGGGTGTGTCTGTGTGTTGTCTGATCTTGGTGGCGAGTTGTATGCCGTTGAGGTTGGGCATCTTGTAGTCTGTGATGATGCAGTCGACGTGTTCTTGGGTGATGGTGTGGAGGGCTTCGTGGGGGTTTTGGGTGGTCTGGACGTGGAGTGTGGGGTCTGTGCGTTCGAGGATGAGCTTGGAGATCTGGAGCTGGTTTGGGTCGTCGTCTACGTGGAGTACGTTGATGGTGGGTTCTGGGGGCATGTCCGTCTGGTGGTGGTTTTCTGAACTATTTATGGAATAAGTATCAGTGATACATGTTCTCAGAGCCGTTCGAGGATACCCTGGAGGGATTCGAGGCCTGCCTCCTCGGCCTCCCTGGCGTCTCCCAGGGCTGTGATGGCCTTCTCGCGCGCAAATCAGAGTGATGGTTGGTATAGATGTTCGATATTATTTACCGGTTATTAGGATGTTTTCGGACCTTTGTTTCCTATAGTGTTAAATTTAATAGAGTTCCCGTTGGGGATGGTATTCCGAGTGAGAAGGTCATATGCGTCGTCGATATTTATCTTGGTTATCTTCGCGTTCTCATCGGTGTCTGTTCCATTTGTCCTTTCGGTGCCTGTGTTGGTTGATCTTGATGATTCGTCTACTTTCGGCTCCGCCGTGGTGTATGAGGGGGGGAAGTACTACATCAACGAAGACGTGACGCTTGTGGAGAAGACGTATATCAACAGGAAGCTGGTGGTGAATGCCTCCGGGATTACCCTGGACGGGGGCGGGGCTACGCTTAGGGGTTCTATATGGGGAATGCCATCTGGATCGAGGAGAAGCGGGACGTGGTAGTGAGGAACCTCTTCGTCACTAGGTACGGGTATGCCATCGACGTGTACTTCAGCACGGGGGTCATCCTTGAGAACAACACGATCTCGTTGTGCCAGCTTATTGACCTCAACTACGGGGTGAGGCTGTTCCACAGCAACAACACGTATATCCATGATAACGTGTTTGAGAAGAACTCCATCGGCATCGGGCTTATGCAGACGGGTACCTTCGACAACGTGATCTCGGAGAACCTGTTCACCCTTAACAAGTGGGGGATGCAGGTGGGGGCGTCGGGGAACCTGATCTACAACAACGCGTTCGTGGACAATAATGGCACCCATGTGATGTCCTCCGACGTGGCGCCCCCGTTCGTCAACGACTACAACATCTCGAAGACGATGGGTGTGAACGTCATCGGGGGTCCCTTCCTCGGGGGGAACTACTGGGACGGCTACGCGGGGGAGGACCTGGACTGGGACGGGCTGGGGGACACTGAGCTTCCGTACAACTCGGGGCACAACATCTATCCCGGTATCTTCAGCGTCTTCAAGCCGGGTGGTGACTACAGGCCGTTGGTGGAGCCCTCGGGTCCCGTTGGCGGGCCTGAGATGACGGTGGACGTCCACCCTGATACTCTGAACCTGGGGAGCAAGGGGAGGTGGATCACCTGCTACATTGAGCTCTCCGAGGGGTACGACGTGGGGGAGATAGATGTCTCGTCGATCCTGCTCAACGGCACCGTGGCGGCTGAGGGGGCCCCCGTGGAGGTCTGTGACCACGACGGGGATGGTGTCGAGGAACTTATGGTGAAGTTCGACAGGGAGGCGGTTGTCGAGGAGCTTGAGTGGGACTGGGGGGTGACCTACACTGACGTGCTGGTCATCACGCTGGACCTGAACGACGGCACCGATGTTGAGGGGAGCGACACCGTCAAGGTGAAGTCGAAGCAGGGCAACAGTGGAGGTAAGAAGGGAGGCGAGAGCCAGGCGGGTCCGCCGAGTGCTTCTCCGGGGCAGCAGAATCAAGGCCAGGGGAAACCGGAGCATCCTCCCCACCCGAACGGGAAACAGAAGAAGAACAAGGGCTGAAAATAGTCCAACTCACTAGATAGCGGAGTGAGTGATCCCTCAGCTCGTAAGCGTTCTTCATGTTACAGATTAGTTGTAGCCGGCGGAGAGGGCTTCGGCTTAGAGATTCAGGTAGTTAACAAGCAGAAATGCGCGCGCGCGCGTCACGTGAAATCCTCAGAAGAGGTTGTTTAATAAGTGAAAATTATAAAGGAAACGGTTCAAGAGGCACGTTTGTTGAAAGAAATCGAATAATTAGTGGGCTATCAAAATATATTATAGCTGTTGAATCAGGTCCAACAGGCGGTACTGTTAGACAAGTCGATTACGCGGTTTCTCAGAAACGATTGGTTTACACATTATATCCTTCTGCAAATGTCAGTTCTGAGAAAATAACAGGATTCAACACACTCATTTCCAAAGGAGCAAGAGCTATTAAGAATATTACCGATATAAGAAAAATTGAAACTTATCTTAATAATTAAATAACAGATACCTAAACATACTTTATGTAAATATTCACATAAGATTGTAGACATCAGAATTTCTCACGTTAATAAGTAAGATCACCATTCACTCAAATTCTACTAAATCCTATCTAACCAATGTAGAAAGTGGGGGATCCTGCGTCCGACACTAAATCTCCCTCCGATTATTTTTAGCAGTGTAAATTTCACTGCTGATTAGGCTCCAATAAAAAATACTGACAGCTTAAAAAAAGAAGGGTAGGGGGGGTCATGCCATCCGCCTATGAAAAAACCTCCCCAACCCCACCCCTATCACACCAAAACGGGTACCCATGCACACCATAAACACACCCCCCACGAAACAGTGAACCCCACACCTCACGAGGGGGGAGAGGCCCTGTCGTCCGCTTATTCAACCCACCCCACTCCACAATGAAAGGAACCAGAATCGCAACCCTTTTAACAGATTCAAATAAAACTTAATCCATGAGTGGAACCATAGACCTACCCGAAGAAGCCAGAACGAAAATAGACGCAATGCTTGAGGCGGAAGAAGACCAACTATACGCATGGCTCGGCGAGGCCCTGGCCGCTGAGGATGCAAACGCATACCTCGGAGACCTCCAAGCCGCCGCCACTGAGAGCCTCAACTTCATGACCGACAAGGCCTACTCCATAGAAGGGAGAACCGGAAGAACCGCAGCCACATTCATACCCCTGAAGCCCCTCATCGAGAAAGGGAAGAAGTTCATCAAGGAAAACACCAAGAAACTCCACCAGAAGATCTGCGTCGACATGAACGCCTGTAAATGGGAGAAGGACATACTTGACGACAGCAAACTGGTATTCTCACTCCTCCTCCCCAAAGTCGGCTCAGTCCTCGGAGTGGGCATCCCGGCAGCCACATTGACAGTCATCATCCTCATGATGAAGTGGGGCATACGATTATTCTGCGACTGCGCCAAGAAGGATGACAACTGACCCAACCAGGACACCACAGACGACTCTACGATAGCCGCGGATATAGAGGCACCCCTAAATTCATGAGGGGGGTGGGGGGGGTCATACATCCGCCTATGAAAAACGCTCCAATCCTCCTAAGCAACCCTAGAACAGCCCCGATCAGACCTCGTTCATACCAAAAGGGGCACCTATTCATACCAAAACCACCGACCCCCACGGAACCCTTATCCCCCCCCCCCACAGGATCGCCCCTAGCCCACGCTAACCAGTAAAAATGCAACCGTGCACGGCTTCCGATGTCTCCCCT
>JAUWDP010000031.1 GCA_030608725.1 Candidatus Bathyarchaeota archaeon | reverse complement strand
GCGCCTGAGGCGTAGAAGGCCCTGAAGTTGTCTGCGATGTACCCCTCGCTGCCCCAGTCCTGTTCAGCCATCGGATTTCCACTGAATAGGTTGAGCGATCCCTTAAAAACAGGTATCGGCGTCTTCCCCGTCGTCCTCGCGGGGCCTGAAGCCGCTGTGGGAGCATTTACCGCATAGATTCGGGTTGTATCTAACGAGGTTGTCGTAGTACCTGCAGTGGTGCAGTCCGCGTGGGGGCGTCTTGGATCCGTCGTCCGTCTTGGTCACATTCCCTAAGTGGAGTTGGCTCCAGTTATCTGCTTCACTCTGATATTTGAGGGTTGACATCATCCTGCCTCTCCTCCTCCTGCCTCTGAAGCATCCAGATCTTCCTCCGGTAGTAGCTCAAGGGGTGCTTAATCCGGCCGCAGATCCTGTCGGGGTTGACGCAGACTCCGTGGGTGCGGAGGGTCGAGCAGGTCGGCGGCGTGTATCTCGTCCGGCTCCCCCTTAGGCCGGCTATGTGCTCTATCTGGTAGCGGGTGAACTCCTCGTCGAAGTCGGTCACGGAGACGAAGACCTTCACTATGTCGTCTATCTCCATCCCGACGTTTATCAGGAAGGAGGTGAGGGCGAACCTCTCCATGTGGCCAAGCCTCTTCCCGGAGACCAGCCCCTCGAATGCGGTGCTTATACAGGGCGGGAGGGCCTCCATGACCACCTCCGACGGTAGGTCCTCACCAGTGATACTGGCCCTGTTCTCGCTCAGCACCTTCGCCAGCCGGTTAGTCTTCTCCCTGAGGGGCTCCGGTAGGTTGATCTTGGCGGGGACCGAGACGAAGCTGAGGATCTTCCTCTGTATCTCCTCCTTGAGGAGTCGTGTCGCCTCGGGCTGGGTGAGGAGGACGTAGCCGTCCTTCATCATCCGGTTCACGAGCTTCCACTTGGGCTCGCGGAAGACAGCGGCGTTCCTCAGGTAGTCGCCGAAGTGGAGCTCGAAGTTGTAGATGCGCCCGTCCAGACTCTCGGAGACGAGATTCAGGGTCCACTCGAACTCGGTCCTAGCCATCTTGGCTACCCGGGCCTCCCTCTCCTCCTTGAGGATCTCCTCCGCCCTGAGGGCCTCGGAGAGGGCGTACCTCCTGCTGAGGAAGTCCTCGCCCAGGACGGTGACGAACATGTTTGCGACCGGGTAGGAGAGGAGCTCGGTGAGGGGGTCCTCGAGGCGTGAGTCGGTCTCCCCCTTCAGGATGGCCTGGGAGACCCTGTCCTCGGCCCGGTCAAGGACCTTCCCGTAGGAGGGGTCCACCAGGTCGTCTAGTGTGACGTCCAGCACCTCCACTAGACTGACGGCATCCCTGAGGAACGGGTATTTGGCGGCTTCCCTCTCCGAGATCATAAGGTGCTAGTCCCAATTCAATGGCTTCGTAGTGAAATATTATGCTTTACTAATGGTATGGACGAAAAAGTGGGTATAAAAAGAGGTGAGATAGGAGGGTCTAGACGCCGATCATGGGGGCGAGGTAGTAGATGAGGCGTCCCTGGGGGAGCTCGAAGTCCATCTTGATGGGCATGTCGGTTGAGAGCTCCAATGTGGCGACCTCGCTGGAGGCCTGGACGGCGTTGACTATGTCGTTGAGGTAGCTGAGGGTGAAGTTGGCGTAGGAGTCCTCCTCGGCCTTCAGCTCCAGGAGCTCGTCGGAGTCCTTCTGCCACTCGCTGAGGGCGCTCCCCATGTCACCGGTGGCGCTTATCTTGAACGTCTCTCCCCCGACCTCCAGCTTGACGTGCTCGCTGACCAGGGTGGCGTCCCTCATGGCCCTGCGGAGGCTCCCTGTGAGGATCCTGGCGGAGGCCTTGAAGAATATCTTGGGCTGGGGGACCTCCTCGTCCAGAGGCTCCAGGATGGGCATCATGAACCTGCGGCTGTGGCCTCCCCGCTTGCAGAGGATGACCAGACGCGCCTGCTCCTCGTCGAGCTTTATGGTGACATGCTCGTCCCTATCCACCCGGTCCAGGAACTTGAGGAACTCACCGATGTTCACCGTCAGCCGGGGCTCCCCCTCGCAGCTGTACTTGTCGAAGAACTCCCGGGGGAGCTCGAAGTCGACCATGGCGACGTGGCTGGGGTCCATGGCGATGAGCTTGATCTGGGCCTCGTTCATGTTGAATGTCCCCTCCTCGACGATGACGGAGAGCGCCTTCACGAGGTTGCGGAAGGGCTCGATCTTTGATATCTCCACTTCGAACAAATTTAATCCACCAGTTGATTGTGATGATGCTGGTACCCTATTGATATGAGTGCTAATAAAATTAATCGCTCGATTACGACTACGCGTAGTCGCGCCAGGTGTGTCCGCACTTGGTGCAGCGGAAGAACTGGGTGGCACTCTCGTCGATGCTCCGGGTCTGGACCATCCACCATTCGGCCATCAGGTTCTCGCACTTGGGGCACTTGATCTTGGTCTGCGGGAGTGTCCTCAGCTCCCTCTCCTTCTTCCCGATGACGACGATCTTGTCCTTCTCCTCGGTGTTCCTGACGACCACTATCGGTGCCTCAGACGGCTCCTCGTGACCGCATTTAGGGCAGACCAAGAGCTTCTTCTTGGCATCCAGCGTGAGAACCGTGTCACACTCCGAGCAGAACTTCACAGAGAACTATCCCACCGTTCGATGATAGGCTGATCAATTCCTTTTAAACATTATGTTGTGTTTTTTGTCTAAAACTGCTGTAACTATGATTTCAGAGACCCTGAGGGCCTCCGGGGTCCCCCCGGTGGGAGATGCGATCTTCAGCACCTGAGCCGCCGTCTGTCTCCTGAGCCCCACGGAGAGGACCGGTATCTCGGTGTCACCCTGTTTGTATGTAAAACCTTGGATGTGTTCGTCTCCCGGAGCCGCGGGTTCTTCCGTGTTTATAGCCACGACGGGCTTTGACAGGCTGTCAGAGAGTATGATGGGGTCTATCTTCACTCCGTCATGCAGTAGGGCTGTGTCCAGGAGTATCACCCGTATCTGGGGTCTGTGGGGGGACTCGTCTATCATAGCGGCCACCTCTTCGGTGATGTCCGGTCCCTTGCCGGAGGTCCTCATGACGCCGTCCAGGTACAGCCGCCCCCTGTAGACGATGCCCACGGCGTGGATCTCGGAGTCTGGTCTGCTCCTTGCGGCGATTCCTAGAACCCGGATCTCCTTCTTGACCTCCCGCAGGCTGTACATCTCTCCACCCTCAGGCGGGATGAGGTCACTCAGTCTCTCTTCTTCGCGACCCCGTCGTTGAACTTCTTGAGGAAGTCCTCTATCTTGGCCTTCGCGTCCTCTGCGGACTCTATGAGGGCCTTCTTGGGGTCCTTGCCCCTCTTCACGGTTATGAACAGTGAGGACCTGTCCATGAGGGGGTGGGGCTTTGTGTAGCCGGCCATCTTTACGTCCTTGTGGGAGTGCATCGAGTCCTGGAGGAGGTTGAGGAGGGTGTGGCCCTCTTCGCCGACCTCCATCTCGATCTTGTCGCTCTCCTCGGTTACGATGTTGAGCTTCACTCCAGTTCCTCCTTGCCGTAGGTCTTGGCGAACTTTCTCCTCTCTGACCTGTCGCAGCTGGCGCAGTGGAGGCGTCCCTGGCTCATCTCTAGGGTGCTCCCGCACCTGGAGCAGTAGGCGTAGATGACACCGTACTCGGGGCCCCTTATTGTGAGCTGGTTGAGCCGGTTCTTGACGTTGATGAGCTTCGCCTTGATGATGTCGCCGTTCCTGACGGCGCTCGCCATGTCCCTCTGGAACTCCCTGTCCACGTCGTAGTAGTGGATGACACCGGTGAAGGACTTGGTGGTCTTCCTACCATCGATCATGTTGATGTCGACTCTGGCGTCCCGCCTCATGACGGAGCCGACCTCGGCGATGACCTCGAGGCCGTCCTCGGGGAGGACGAGGTCCCGGGTCTTCTTCTCGACGTTGACCTTCCTCTTGTCTAGGTCGTATCTGGCGGTGCCCAGCTCCTCAGCCCTGACCAGGCCATTCTTCTGGTAGGTCCCGTCGCCGTCCTGGAGGACCTCGATGACAGCGAGCTCGTCTCCGGGGAGAACGTCCCTATCCTTGAATCCTTTCTTAGACATATTTTCTTTCAGCTCTTTGATCGGATTGAGAGTGATGGATGCGCTTCTGGGGTCCTTGAGACCGCGAAAGCAGTGCTCCTATCACATCTCTTCATTATAAACGATGTGATCGTGGCTGACGCTAAAATAGTTGCGTCCCCAGAGCTCCTCCCACCGCATCTCGCCGAGGGCGACCAGGGCCTCGGCGGGTGTGAGGACGGGTTTTTTAATGTCTGCGATGCCGTCGAGGGCGATCCTTGGGCAGGCTGTCTCCACGAAGGCCTCGGCCTCGGTGAAGTTTCCGAGCTGGATGGGGCCGACCTCGTTGAGGACGATCACCGTGGCCTCCTTGCCCGCCTTCTCCAGCCTCCTCTGTATCGCGAGGGCTGCCTCCAGCTGGAGCTGGCCGGGTTTAAGGCTCACTATGACGGCGAATCTGGTGGCCCCCTTGGCGGCCTCGATGGCGGCCATCCTCTTCATGGCGGTGCGGGTCACCTGACGGTCGTCTAGGGGCTCGGCGGTCATGGTGTAGGGGTTGGCCTTGACGACGGGCCTCCCGGTGGCGATGGAGAGGCCGATGGGGTGGAATACGCCGGCTCCGATGTAGAGGTATCCGTCGACGCGTCCGCTTATCGTCTGGGCGGTAGTGTAGTCGCATCCGAGGATCTGGCCGTCGTGGGCGACGCGTCCCCCTGCCGTCCCGATGATGGCGTCGTGCCCTGTTTTCCTCAGGCACTCTGCTACCTCCTCCAGCTTGTGGACGTGCTGCACGGTGGCCGTGAGGCCGATGGTGGCCCAGTCCTTGACGTGGGGTCTGGACTGTGCGATGAGGGCTTTGGCGTCGAAGTCGCCCCTGGCCTCGATGTAGAGGACTGGGGTTCCGGGGGCCTGGAGCATGGGGCTGTGGCCGTAGTGGATTATGAGGTCGGCGTTCACGGCGTCGGCCTGGGTGAGGGCGAGGTCGCATGCGCCGTAGCACGAGTCGCCGCTGAGGATGACCTCGGCCCCGGTGAGCTGCCCGAGTTCCTTTGCGAGGGTGAGGCCTCCGGGTCTGAGGCCGTCCGGGAGCTGGACGAGGACCCTTCTGGCGTTGAGTCTCCGGATCTCGTCGGCGGCTCTCTCTGTCTCCAGGTCGTACATCTGGGCCCTCATGCTGGCTGGGTTGTGGTTGCTTTTATCCTTTGTACCCGTGACCAGTTACCCGTTGTATGAGAATGTGGGGTTCGGGTGGGTCAGTTGTTCTTCTTGACCATGACCCTGCAGGGTATGGGGAACTTGTCCGAGGCCCGCTTGAGGGCTACCTTGGCGGCATCCAGGTTCTCCTCGTTCACCTTGGCGATGAGTATGGTCTTCCCCCTCCTTATGGCGGCAGCCGTGCCCACCGGCTTCCCGTAGGCCTTCTTCATGCCCTCCTGGAATCGGTCCGCCTGGGCGACGTTGATGCGCTTGTGCTCCCTCAGGACCACGTGGGGGTAGCGTACTATCTTTAGGAAGAAGTTCTCCCTTCCCAGGGGTTCGAGGGTCCTGTTGGCGGCGATGCGGCCTGATTCGAGGGCGTTGTGGCGGATCTGGCCCTCCTTGAGGTTGACGAGCTCGACGGTGTGGCTGAACTCCCCGGTGGGGTTGCCCATTGTGAACTTTACTATCTTGGAGCCCGGGATGCCCCTCATGTACTTGCGTCGGGTGTAGGCCATCCCCTTGATCTTCCTGAAGTTGCGGGCCTTCATGGTTTTCCACCTTGGTGATAGGGTTGGGTCATTTAAATATTGCTGGGGGTCGCGTCTAAAGCCTCCGGGAGGCGTTATTCTTAGAAGAATGTCCTTTAGAAGCATGTATTTGTGCTGAATAGGATCTTCTCTGTAAACTGTTAAATCGTCCTCTGCAATTCTTGGATCATGAGTACGATAGAAGACAGACTGTCAGGGCTAATACACCTCGAAGGATACCCATTCCCTACATATTTCTCATCTGGGGCAAAGTGTAGAGCCGAGAGACTGTCAACGATAGCATCGGACTGCATTGATTTTATCCAAGAATTCTACAAAACCAAGATCGAGATCAAACTACTCGTTCTCAACGAGGCAGACTACTACGAAAGATACCCAGAAGGCTCCTATGGACTCATACACGGATTCGACAACCTACTATGGTACCCCACATGCGAAGAGGACAACCCAGTATACGCGGACATGGTTCCATACTACGTAAACAGCCCAAGTCATCTGAAGCAGAGACTCGGAGAACTGCTTCCCGACAGCGAGAGACCTTTCCTGGCTGCCTGCCTGATGTGGTGGGAGACCTACATGGTGCATGAGATGTTCCACAATTTCTCCAAGGCAGATGGTGTACGCATCCAGCTACGATGGTTCGATGAGTTGTTCGGAGACTACATCAACTATTCCTTCCTCAAACGATACTCAGATCAGTATGAGACTGAGCTGAAGGTCGTTAAGGTCTACTACGAGCTACTCTATCTTGGAGGGCACTCGGTCGTACAACACTCCAGCATCGAGGACTTCGAGAGGCTGTACCTCGGTGTTGGAAACGCCAACTATTGCTGGTATCATGCTTGGTTCAATGTCGGTGTCTTCGAGCTCTATGAGATGTACGGGGAAGCCTTCATAGAGAAGATGAACTCTTTGTACAAGTCCGAGCCGGGGTTTGATTCTAGCAGTGCCGTGCTATCAGATAGATTAGACCGTGAGCTAGAAGACTATCTCTCCTGGTATAATGAGTGGATACAGCAAAAGCACTGATTCCCCTCCTCCATACCGCTAAAATCTCTTCAACCCTTCTTGGAACATGAGTCCAATTGATGTTGAGGCTGAGAAGAAAGCTGTAAACACGGAAACGGGATCATGATAATTATGTTGTTTGCGTGATTTATGTTGAGCCGCACTCGCCTTCTGATATGACTGCCCCAAAGAATTATCATATGATGGGATTAAGAGTAGAAGGGGGATTATGCGTTGATAATTGATAGCCATGTACACCTGTGCGGGCCACCGCACAACCAAGAATCCGCTGTAATATCAATTATGGAGGGCGGAACCTTCACCTTGCCCTTCAAGCGAGGTGAGTGCACAATGGGGCTCCTACTTGAGGACATGGATAGGAGAGGTGTTGATATGGCCTTGATCATGGGCTTCCCTGAGATGATCTCCAACGAGCACCTCTCGGAACTCATGAAGGAGCACCAAAAGAGGATCATTGGGTTTACGGGCGTCATGGACCCCAAGAGTTCGGACTCTGTGACCCAGCTGAAAACTGCCGTGGAGGACCTGGGGCTCAGGGGGCTCAAGCTCCACTCCGACTGCCATTCCTTCTCGCCGGCGGACCCCGAGATAGTGCCCCTCATAAGCTGCGCCGCGGAGCTGAACGTCCCCGTTCTCATCCACAGCTACCCTGGTGGGATGGTCAGGGGGTATTTCAACCTCAGTACGCCGGGGCACATCGACACCCTCAAGAGGCACGTCCCCGAGGCCACCATAATTATAGGCCACATGGGCTGGCCCCGCTACCTAGACCTAATCACGGTGGGGCAGATACCAGGAGTCTACGTCGAGACCTCCTGGGGGCTCACGGGCATCGCTGAGCTCAACGGCACGGCCTATACTACCAAGCTGCTCCGCATGATAGGGATCGAGAACATTGTCTTCGGATCTGACTGGTGCAGCCCCCAGATAGGCTTGGAGCAGGAGAAACAGATCACGCTCATCGAGAGCCTGGACTTGACCAGGGAGGAGAAGGATAAGATTCTCGGAGGGAACATTGCCGGGGTCCTGGGGCTCTAAGTTGAGTGAAAAGGGACCACCTCCCAGACCCGACACCATCATGAGGCACTCCACCTCCCTCTACTCCTCCATCGCCTTCTTCGTTGGGACCCAGCTCGACGTCTTCACCATCCTCGACGAGGGTCCCATGACCGCCGAGGAGGTCGCAGCCGCCTTGGAGACTAGGCCTCACTTTGCGGAGCGCCTCCTGTATGCCCTCGTCGCTGCTGAGGTGGTAGAGGTGGAGGGAGAAAAGTTCTCGAACACCTCCGAGTCCAGCCACTACCTCGTCAAGGGGAAGCCCGGCTACCTGGGGGAGCACGTCACCGTCAACCCCTACCTCAAGTACTGGATGTTCGAGGCCGGCATCAAGACCGCCGAGACCTTCAGGAAGGGAGAAGCCGTGGACAGCTTCGACTACGAGGGGCTCCCATTCGACGCCCTCCTCGGCACCTTCCGGGGCACCATGCCCGTCGCGGTCAAGGCCGGGGAGGAGCTCGCCAAGAGGTTCGACTTCAGCAGATACGCAACAGTCGCTGACGTCGGAGGGGCATCCGGGGGATTGATAGCCTCCCTGGCGAAGGCGTATCCCGACGTCAGGTACACCGTGACCGACCTCCCGTCAGTGACCCCCATCGCTGAGGCCCTCCTAAAGGAACAGGGCATGACGGACGTTGACATCGTGGAGTGGAACGTATTGGAGGGCCCTTGCGGACGCAAGTTCGATGCGGTGATCATGAGAGCCCTCGTTCAGGTCTTTTCCCCGGA
Organism: Candidatus Bathyarchaeota archaeon; assembly: GCA_030608725.1. Next base: position 292 of record JAUWDP010000031.1, on the reverse strand, counting down.
GCATGCCCGGGAGGCTGTGAAGAACATCGGGGCCTCAGTGAACACGGGCGGGTCCATCTTCGTCCTGGGCCACATCATGGACGACTCCAGGACCTCCCCCGTTGAGGAGGTTGGCTGGTACCTCATCAACCTCAACTGGGAGGACGAAGCCGGCTACTACGCCGAGGAGGACTACCGTGAGATGCTCGAGGAGGCTGGGTTCAAGGACATCAAACGGGAGACCCTCCCCAACGGGGACGGCCTCATCCACGCCGTAAAAGCGTAATACCCCCGCACCCACTCTACACACAGA
>JAUWDP010000181.1 GCA_030608725.1 Candidatus Bathyarchaeota archaeon | reverse complement strand
GTTGGAGAGATAGCGGTAGATGGCCTTCTGCAGTGTTCCGATTCCCAGGAGCTTGTGCAGGAAGTTGCCTATCACGCCGATGAGCTTCCTCTCCCCGAGGAAACGATACAGCCCCTGAACCGTCCTATCGAGCCTTACTAGGGCTCGCTTCGTAATCTGCCTCCTTAACCGGAGGAAACCTTTCGTTCTCAGCCACTCGTTTACGAAGAACGTCCTCTCAAGAGTTCCAAACCCGTGATCTGAGACCACGAAGACCGTCGTCTCCTCACCGAAGAGATCGAGAATCCTAGCGAGAACCCTATCCAGCTCCTCCCAGTACTCCTCAACGAGGTCTTCTCGATGCCACATGTAATGGTGCATCCGATCAGAGGCGGTGAAGACGATCATGTAAAAGTCGCATGGAAATTCCCCGATGAGGTATTCGGCGGCGTCCCCTCGCTTCTGGGTCACCCTGTAGATGTCCTTGACGAGCTGGTCCGCGTCCGCTATGTTCCAGGGGGGGATGTCGATCTCGTACTCGTGGACCGAGTTGAGCTCAGACCTGAGCTCAGGGGGATGGGCATAGGAACTGCCGTTGGAGGGAGTCATCATACCCGTGACCATGAAGCCGTCGACCTCGTCCGGGGGATACGAGCCGGGCACGTTCAAGATCCCAGTCTTCAACCCGTACTGGTTCAACGTCCTCCAGACCGGATTGGACTCCTTGAAACCGGACTCGTATGGCTCCACCCCGTATTCGACCCTCTTCAACAGGTCGTAGAGGCCCAGCCTCCCCGGGTTCTTCCCAGTCATCATGCTGATCCAGGCGGGGATCGTCACAGGGGGTAGCGTGGACTTGAGAACCCCCCGGGCTCCACCATCCATCAGCCTCGCAAGAGTGGGGATCCTTCCCTCCTTCGCTATGGGCTCTAGCAGCTTGAATGTGGCGCCATCCAAACCGAGGACGAGAACCTTCCTCCTGTCGACGTGGTCCTCGTCAGAGCCCAAGGAGTCGGACATGTTCTTATTGGAGTTATGGGCGATAATATAAAACATTCATCAGATCTAGTTCTCATGGGAAATTGCCCCATGTGAGAGCGACACAGCATGGAGGACGAGTCGGAAAGGGTGGTCTTAGTCTCCCACTGCATCCTTAACCAGTCCACAAGGGCGCGATGGCCGGGAGGCGGAGCGAGACGGGATACAGGTATTCTCAGGGACGTCTTAGAGATGCTGATGGCTGAGGGAATCGGCGTCGTTCAGATGGACTGCCCGGAGTTCTCACTATTCGGAAACCCCCGCAGGCCGAGGACCAAAGAGGGCTACGACACACCCGAGTTCAAGGAAATCTGCAGCCAAATCGCCGGAAGAACATGCGACCGGATAATCGCCTTCCAGAAGACCGGACCAAAGGGAGTTGAGGTCGTCGCCGTGCTGGGCGTGGAGGGATCGCCGAGCTGCGGAGTGAGACGCACGCCTCGGATCATAGACGACGAGGGGGTCGACGCCTCCGAGCCCGGGCTCCTCATGGAGACCATAATGGACGAGATGAGGCGGAGGGGGATAGAGACGCCGATCTTAGGGATGAGCTTCAGAGAGGACGAGGGGGAGGAGAGGCTGAGGGCGCTCAAGGCGCTCATCATACCTTAAGACAGTTGAATTTTACAGCCCGTTATTCCTCTGAGCGTGTTAGGGTCCTCGTTTTCACTTTCTTGAATGCAATCTTCCCCTCAATGAAGCGTCGAGCCTCCTCCACATCGAAGGGCTGACAGGAGAATACGTCGACGGACACCCTGCTCCCTACGTCGAACGTGTGGACGGATATGTGGGACTTGTCGATGATGACAAAACCCGTCCAGCCGGGGTTCTCGGGGCAACCCTTCACAACCTCCGGCCCGTGGAGGATGTGCATACCTATTATTCCAGGTAGCTCCGAGAGTATGGTCCCCACCGTCTCCCTGCTGAGAGGCGGCTCAAAAACCCCGTCAACCATGAGATGTTGCCCTATCATGCGCTCTCATCGGAGATGGACGAATATAAAGATATAATAAACGTGTTAAGCAACATTGGCATAATAAAAATCCTTTATTACACACTTTTTCAGTTTTTAACACCGATAATCATGAAATAAAGGTATGTTTCGGATGATTTATTAAAAAAGGGTTATTATTGAGAGTTTTTAAGTCTTCTCAAGGTATGCGACGTTATTTACTACTGATACCTTGACCTTGTCTGTTATATCCCTTGCTTCGATCCTCTTGTTTAGCTGGGTCCGGAGGTAGTTGGCGTCCTTATTTTCGACTTCGACTTTGACTAGTGCGTGCTCTCCATCTAGAAAACTGTCAAGGATCGGATCATATTTACTGCCCTTTCTGTACTTCCTTGAGGGCTTCTTATCGACAGGCTGCAAATCGAACTTCACTTCACTCATTTATTTTACACCTCTAGAAGAGAGGCTTCAATTCTAATATTAAAACCTATTCATAATAGGTATCTTCATCTTACTTTCTGAGTTTTTAGTCGAATCTATGCAGCATTTTGTACATCAGACATCAATAGTTGTTTTTAGAGGGCGGATTGTATTCCTGTAAAAATGTTAATTTTTACTTCATCAAGTGTATATAATTTAATTAATACAATAACACAAATCATGGAGTTGGATATCGATTAACACCTTTTTTTGACTCCGAATTCTCGACTGATTTGTATCCAGCCACCACTCTACAATCACATTCCTGATCCCATTCATCCGACCATAATGTCTGCACTGTTTTTTGTTAACTAAATTATCCGTATTTTTTATTCCCATCAAAAGTAAAAATGGATGCCTGGGTTTTTCAAGCATCATTGTTCGAGATTGATAGGTTACAGAGGAAAATATGACGGGATTTCAGTTCAGGATTTCCCTCTACCGTGAACGTTAAAGTCTGGATGGATGCTATTGTCTGGTGGTGTTCCGGATGTTCAACGGTGGTAAAGCGTTTAAGCACCTTGAGAGGCTGGCCGTCGAGATCGGCTCAAGGGATAGCGGGAGTGCGGAGGAGAGGGAGGCGGCAGAGTATATAGCCTCGGTGTTCAGGGGCCTGGGCCTCAAGACGTCCTTCCAGGAGTTCGACGTCGAGACGGGGAGGGTCCTGAAGCAGAGGCTGGAGGTGCTGGAGCCCTACGTGGAGGAGATCGAGTGCATGGCACTACCTTTGGCCGGCGTGACGGGGCCCGAGGGCGTGGAGGGGGAGCTCCTCTACCTCGAGTCCGTGGTGGAGGAGTACATCACCCCGGAGATAGACGGGAAGATACTCCTGACTCAGGGGTTCTACAGGGCGGGGCTAGAGCTCTTCACCAAGTACAGGCCCCTTGGCGTAATCAGCATCGGCAGGAGGCCTAACTCCCCTCTGGGCCACGGGTGGGGGACGGCTAAGCTGAGGGACAAGTACGGTCCCATGCCCGTCGTCAACGTCAAGTTCGAGGACGGCCTCAAGCTCCTCGAATCAGGTGTAAAAAGGGTGCGCCTCACAGCTGACATCGAGGCGGGGAAAGCCAAGTCCCAGAACGTCTTCGGTGAGCGGGAGGGAAGCGAGAAGCCCGAGGAGGTGATCCTAGTCGGGGGGCACTACGACACCGTCCCCGGCATCCCGGGGGCGAGCGACAACGCCGCTGGGACGGCGGTCGTGATGGAGCTGGCCCGGGTCTTCAGC
>JAUWDP010000058.1 GCA_030608725.1 Candidatus Bathyarchaeota archaeon | reverse complement strand
TTCCTCCTGAGCCCCTTCAGCAGGGAGGCCTCCTCCATGGCTATCAGGCTCAGGTAGATACGCTCCATGGTCTCCAGGAGGGATTCCGCTGCCTCAAGGTCGTCCGCCCTCAGGGCGTCTAGCGTCTGGCGCCTGAGCTCTCCCGGGACATCGGCGAGGCCCAGCAAGTAGGCAGTGATGGGCACCCCCACCGCCTCAGGATCCGGGAACTCGCCTTCCTCCGTCAAGCTGAATATAATCCTCGCCTCGGCGTACTCCTGGTGCGCGGCGGTGACCGTATCGAAGCCCATCAGCTCGGGGCGGTCGATGAGGCGCCCGTCTATCTCCCCGATGAGGGAGGCCGCGTTCGCCAGCTTCTTCTCGGCCTCCTCGACGGCGCCGCTGTGGACCTGCTGGATCGCCTGCTTCGACAGTATCCTGGCTCTTCTGGCCCTGGGCATCACTTCGTCGGTGGCTCTCTCCCTGGTCCTGAGCTCCTCGGCCGCCCTCTCGACAATCCTCTCTACTGTCATGTTGACCCCCCGAGGATCTCGCGGAGCATCTCCGCGGTGAGGTTGCCCCCGCTGAGCACCATCACCACCTTCTTCCCCTTCAGCCTGTCCTTTATCTTGATGGCCGCCGCTAGGGGGGCTGCTCCGGCCCCCTCGGCTATGGTGCGTGTCTTCTCAACGTATATCCTGATGGCGTCCTTGATCTCCTCCTCTGAGACGAGGATGAAGTCATCGATGAGGTCGCGCATGATGTCGAGGGTCAGCCTGAACGCCCGTCGCGTGGCGAGGCCGTCGGCCATGGTCGGCGCGGACTCCGTTGACTCGATGTTCCCGCTCTTCCAGCTGAGGTAGATGCTGGGGGCGGCCTCCGCCTGGACGGCGATGATCTCCACGTCGGGGGCTGCGGCCTTGAAGACGGTGGAGATCCCTGATGCCTGTGAGCCGGCTCCGACCGGGACGATGATCACGTCCACGTCGGGGAGGTCCTCCAGGATCTCCAGCCCTATCGTCCCCACGCCGGCGATGAGGAGGGGTTCGTTGGCGCTGTGGATGTACCTGAGCCCCTGCTCTTTGGCTATCTTCTCAGCGTTCTGGCGGGCGTCGTCGAACTCCCTCCCCCACTCAATGATCTCGGCCCCGTAGCCCCGTATGGCGTCAACCTTGTCAGGGTTTGAGCCCACCGGGATGCAGATCTTCGCTTTCACCCCGAACATCTTCGACGCCATGGCGATGGCCTGGCCGTGGTTGCCCGTTGAGGCGGTGATGACCCCACTCTCCTTCTCCTCTGGGCTGAGGTTTGAGATGACGTTGATGCCGCCCCTGATCTTGAACGCCCCCGTCGGCTGAACGTTCTCGTGCTTCACATACGCCTCGAAGCCAAGCATCCGAGATAGTGAGGGATGGTGGAGGAGGGGCGTCTTACTCAGGTACGGCGCGATGGCTCTCCTCGCCCTCAGGACGTCGCTGAACGTAGGTCTCTCCAATGCGCTCTCCATGGGGAATGTGGACTGAATCGACTTATATCTCTGAGCTTATTCTCGGGTCTTCCACGCCCCTTTTTCGGATGGTAAATTTCCCATCATCTGTAGTTTCCTTTCGTTCATGAATGGTTTTTTTTGACTATTTTTATGAAAAACAGGCATGCATTGGCTTTGTTAAAAAATCTTTAATAGCTATGATCTCAAACACTCAGTGGAGGTTAATAATTATGAAGAGCTACATCAAGGTATATGGCCCACCGGTGCTGAAATCGCTGAGAGCCCTTGAGGCCCTGGCGGTTGACACGCCTGAGGTCTGCATCATGGACACCATCATGGCCCAGGAGCTTCCACAGCTGGGTCATGCGGACGCAGTCATGGACTTCTTCAGCCACGTAGGCGAGATCACAGTTGAACGCTGCAACAACATCATAAGCAAGTCCGGCGGCGAACTCGGAGAGCACGACTTCTACTTCGAGTGGTTCGTGCCCCCAACACAGGATCAGATCAACGATATAATTCAGAAGATCGACGACGCCCTAGCTCCGCTGGGCGCAAGATACACGATTACCACGACAGATTAGAAAGATAGAGGGTCAGCCCTCACTCTTATTTTTATGAAATCCGTCTAGAGCGGTCCCTGAATAGAGCGGAATCCGAGGACATTAGCCCTCGTAGCGGTCCACGTACGCAAACTTCTCAAAGGGGAGCCTCTCCGGCCTCTCCTTCTCGACAGCTTTCTGCTGCTCCGTCAGCGTGTCGTGTAGCGAGTCCGCGTGATTCCCCACGTTGACCAGGGTGATGACCTGCATGTCCTCGGGGATGCCCAGGATGGCCCTGACCTTCTTGGGGCTGAACCCTGCAACCGGGTGGGCGACGAGGCCGAGCTCCGTAGCCCTCAGGACTATGAACGCCGTGGCCATCCCCACGTCGAACAGGTAGTACTCTCTGTCCCGTATGACGCAGTCGTCCTCCTTCCGGCTGAAGACCACTATGATCAGGGAGGCATCGGTTATCCACTCGTTGTTCTTGGAGAGGGTTCCATGCATCTCCTTCAGGATGTCGGGGTCCCTGACGAAGACGAAGCGCCAGGGCTGGTTGTTGAAGCAGGATGGAGCCAGCGAGGCGCTCTCCGCCAGGTCCCTGATAAGCTCGTCCGATATGGGCGCGGGGTCAAGCGACCTGTAGGCCCTCCTCCTCTCTATCGCTTCCCGTACTTCCAACGCTTTCCCCTCCTACTTCAGCTCCGCCAGCTTAGCCTTCACGGCCACGACGTGGTCCTTGACCCTGACCTTCCTCCAGGCATAGGCAATGTTTCCCTCGGGGTCGACGAGGAAGGTGCTTCTCACGACGCCGTGGAACTCCCTGCCGTACATCTTCTTGAGCTGCCAGACACCGTACTCCTCGAGGACCTCATGCCCGGGGTCGCTGAGGAGGGTTATGGAAAGCCCATGCTTGTCGCAGAAGCCCCTGTGGCTCTTCACGGAGTCCGGGCTCACGCCGAGGACCACGGCCCCCATCTTCTCGAACTCGTCCCTGTTCATGGTGAAGTCGAGGGCCTCAAGTGTGCACCCCTTCGTGTTGTCCTTCGGATAGAAGTAGAGAACCACCCACTTGCCTGAGAAACCGTCAAGGCAGACCTCGTTCCCGTCCTGATCCGGCAGGCAGAACCTGGGTGCGGGGGTCCCTACATCTAATTCAGAATCGTTCATGTAAAAATCCCCTGAACGTTAGAAAAATTGGCACGACCCTATTTAAACGGGCCGCTGTGCGGTTTTTCTTTTAAAAATGAGTTGGGGGCATGTCAGTGGTGGTGCTCCTCGTGCTTGTGGAGGCCGAAGAAGGCCCTCTGGACGACCTCCGGGGTGGCGGGGTGGATGTACATCGAACGCTGTATCGAGGAGACGGTGCCGTCCTCCGTGTTCATGGCGTTGATTATCTCCTGCATCATTATCGGCGCGTAGGGCCCGATGATGTGGCCCCCCAGAATCTTGTACGACTTATCCTCGACGACGACCTTCACGAAGCCCTCCTCGACGCCCATCGCCATCCCCTTAGCCGTGTTCCTGTACTCGTAGTGTCCCAAGAGGATGTCATGTCCCTCTTCCCGGGCCTCCTCCTCGGTCATCCCCACGGAGGCGATCTGGGGGTTGCAGAACACGGCGTAGGGCACGGCCGAGTAGTCGACGGCAACCTTCTGCTCCCCCATGAAGTTGTTCCACGCGATCTCGGTCTCGTAGTTGGCGACGTGCTTGAACATGTGCTTCCCGATGGCGTCGCCGAACGCCCAGATCCGCGGCTTCGACGTCTCCAGGTACTCGTTCACCACGATGTAGCCCCGACCATCCACCTCCGCCCCCGTCCTCTCAGGCTTCAGCAGGTCAGCGTTGGATCGCCTCCCGGCTGCCAGCATTATCTCCTTCGCCTCGAAGTCGTCGACGTTCTCCGTGCCCCGGTTCCGGGCTCTGACCACCTTCTTGCCGCCCTCGATGCGTGCCTCGATGGCCTCCACGTCGGTGTAGACGCTCATGCTGCGCCGCATCGTCTTCTCCAGTAGCTCCGAGATCTCGGGCTCCCCCTGCTTGACGAGCCGTGGGCTCCTGCTGAGGACTGTGACCTCTGTCCCGACGCTTGAGAAGAAGTGGGCGAACTCGACGGCCACGAAGCCGCCTCCGACGATGATGAGGCTCTCCGGTCTCTCGGTGAGGTCCCAGACCGTCTGGTTCGTTATGTAGCCCGTCTCCTCGATCCCCTTGATGGGTGGGATGAAGGGCCTGGCGCCGGAGACGATGAAGACGTTCTCGCCTGTGAAGGTCTCGTCGCCGGCCTTCATCGTGTAGTCGGAGATGAACTCGCCGATGTCCCTGTACATGGTGAGGTTGTTGACGTGCTTGACCGCCTCCTCCATGTGGCCCACGTCCTCGCCGATGGAGCTCCGGCTCCTCTCCATGATGTAGCCGAAGTCTATCTCCTCGATCTTGGCCTTGATTCCGAGCTTGCCGGCGTCCCTGATGATGTTGATGACGTCGGCGGGGTAGATCACGTTCTTTGATGGGATGCACCCGCGGTTGAGACAGGTCCCTCCGAGGGGTCCGCTCTCCACCACGGCGACCTTCATGCCCCGGTTGAGGGCCGCGTTTGCGATGGACATCCCTGACCCCGAGCCGATGACTAGAGCATCATAATTCTCCATTACAATCAATATGAACTGAGAAATGATGGTTAAAAAACCCGCCGCGTGCGGGGGAGTGGACCATACCCCCAGAGAAGCATGATCTTGGTACTGGCGTTAATGGACCTAGAGAAAAGAGAGTGGATGTAAATACTACACCAGTTTCTCTGTCCCATACTTGTCATAGTACTCGATCCAGAGGCGCTTCATCTCGTCGTCCACGCTGTCCTTTATCTTGTTGTAGATGGTGGTTATGTTCTCCAGGGAGAAGACCTTGATCCCCAGCTCGTCCTCGATGTACTCCACGGCCCCCTTCTCCTCGACGTTGTCCACGCCCCCCAGCTTCTCCTGCCTGTCCACAGCGATGATGAACCCGACGATGGTGTGGTCCCCCAGGAGCTTCAGCTTCTCGATGCTCTCCACCTTCGTCGCCCCCGTGGTGATGGTGTCGTCGATGATGAGGATCTTCTGACCCGGCTTGAAGTAGCTGGCGCCGACGATTACCTTGTCAGCGGTGAGATCGCCGTACTCCTTCTCCTCCTTCCTGTCGTACATGTAGCGCTTGTCCATGCCGTAGAGCTCCTTGAGCCCCTCGCAGGTAAGCGTCGCCAGGCTGATCCCCTTGTAGCTGGGGCCGAAGACGTAATCAAAGTCCTCGAGCAGCCCTTGCTCCATGAGGAGGACCACGTAGCTGGCAAAGGCCCATTTCACGGCGGCCAGAGACTCCCCGTCTGTGAGGGCCCCCAGGTTGATGAAGTAGGGCGACAGCCTCCCGCTCTTAAGCATGAAGGGCTCGTCCGGGTTGGGCGGCAGCCGCAGGGCGCCTTTCCTGATGAGGATGTCGAGGAAGACCTGCTCAATCCTCTCCTTCGAGACCAGGCCTCCGCCCTCCAGCGAGAACTCGTCGCTGTTGATGTGATCCAGGATCGTCATGTAGTAGAGGATGGAGCCGCAGTACGTGCAGTGGAGCTTCATCGTCTCCACGTCCCCGCTCGTCTCAACCTTGAACCTTGTGCGGGGAGGTGTGTACTTCTCATTGGTGGGGCACAGAGGGTTGGGGCACCTGAAGATGCCCTCGATGAACTCTGGGAGCTGCAGACGGCGCTTTTCCTTGACGCCCCAGTTCTCGATGACGTTCAGGGTCGCCGAGGGGGCCACGAGGGCGATGAGGTCGATCTGCTTCGACGTCAGGTAGGAGCCCTCAATCTTGATGAAGTCCTTTCTCTCCAAGCTCTTACTCACGACGTTCTGGGCAATAAGCGCCCTGGCGTCAGGATCGAGTTTCAGGAGGTGGAGGACGGAGAACGCCTTCCCGGGCGGAATATGATCGATGACAATTCCATTCTCAATCTTGCTGACGAGCAGCTGCTTATCCGACAAGCGATACCCCCTTGAAACCTAACAAACCTACTGAAAAAGGTTGCCACGAAAAACTACAGATAAATTGAGTCCTAGACAGGCATCCCCCATGGCACAGTTTTTACGGTCATAGAATACGTATGTAAACAGGTATACCCGTGAGCCTTTCAGGCCATACTCCCGGAAGCCCCAAGAACATAGGGGCCGATGAGAAGCTTGGAGACATACTTGACTCCCTCTTCGACATCGAGGAGGGCATAGAGAGGGGCCCGGAGCCACTGCGCAGGGCGCTGGGGGAGCTCCTGGGGAGGATAATAAAGCAGAGGATAGGTTACTACATCCTGCCCAAGGAGTAGACGAAATAAACGACTTTACAACTTAAGATCAGATACTCATGCACAGCTACAATGCTTAGAATGGTTTATACACCCCGCAACAGGAGAGATACCGATACAAATGAGTGGAAAAACCAATTCGTACGATGATAGGGAATACACTCCTAGATCCCCTCTTTTAAACTTCCTTTCGGGACGCGCAGGATTGATCGCAGTGGTAATCATCATCCTGATCCTCGGAGGGGCACTGTACGTGCAGGGCTTCGCCAGGGTCCCCGCAGGCTACAGGGGAGTACTGCTGACGTGGGGTAAGCCCGAGGAGAAGATCCTGGGTGTGGGCCTCAACTTCATAATACCCTTC
>JAUWDP010000056.1 GCA_030608725.1 Candidatus Bathyarchaeota archaeon | reverse complement strand
CGGCCCTGCTTCAAGGGCATGTGGTGGATGCCACAGGGCTAAACTGATCACCGCAGATGACGCAGTTGGACTCGCAGCCTTCATGCAGCACACAGCAATGGGCGGCTACCTAATCGAGGGAGATGACGACCTATACCCCATCACTCTCGGTGAGGTAATCGACGGAATCATGGAAAACTTCCCATAAAATTACCATTTTCTTTCCTTTTTTATTTTTATTAAAAGCAGGTTAGCGTAAGCCATTGACGTGTCGTATAGATATTTATAAATATGAAGCCTTACTTCGTGGCTCTCCAAGAAAAAGGTGGCATATGGATGAGTGGGACTGGACGCTTCAATGCGATAACCGACGTCGAGGGCATCAGAGTCGGGCACTTCACGGATACGGAGCACCTCACGGGGGTCACCGTGGTCCTCGCCCCGGAGGGATCCATCTGCGGCGTGGACGTCAGGGGGGGCTCCCCGGGGACTAGGGAGACCGACCTCCTATCCCCGGTGAACAGGATCAAACGAGTGGACGCCGTCGCCCTATGCGGGAGCAGCGCCTACGGCCTCAACTCCGTGGGGGGCGTCATGCGCTTCCTCGAGGAGAGGGGGGTCGGCCACCCCGTAGCGGAGGGCCGGGTGGTGCCCATCGTGCCTGCCGCGGTCATCTACGACCTCTGCAGGGGCGAGGGTGACCGGTACATCGACGAGGGGTCCGGCTACGCCGCGTGCGAGGACGCCACAGCAGGGCCTGTCGCTCAGGGGAACGTGGGAGCCGGGACGGGCGCCCTCTCGGGGGGCATGAAGGGAGGCCTAGGGACCGCCAGCGAGTTGCTGGAGAACGGCGTGACCGTGGGGGCCGTCGTGGCGGTGAACTCCAGCGGGACGGCGTTCGACCCGGAGACGGGGGGATTCTACGCGAGGGGGCTTGAGCTCGACGGGGAGTTCGGGGGCCTCAGGCGAGACCTTCAGGCGAGGCTCGTGCCCCGCCCAGTCCGCAGGCGGAATCAAGGTCAGCATACCACCATAGGGGTGATCGCGACCGATGCGGAGCTCGACAAGTCCCAGGCGACCAAGGTGGCCCAGATGGCTCACGACGGGTTGGCGAGGGCTATCTACCCCGCCCACACGATGTTCGACGGTGACACGCTGTTCACGGTGGCTACCGGGAGGAAGGGCCTTCCAGGGGAGGGCTCATCGGACGGAAAGGACGGTGACCGGGCCCTGAGCCTGATAGGGGTCTCGGCCGCTGATGTCGTGGCCAGGGCGGTCGTCCATGCTATCCTGTCTGCTGGGACGGTGGGGTCGTACACCTGCTATCGGGATAAGTTTCCTAAGGCCGTGCGTACCTGATTCCCATGGTTGAGATGCGTTCCTCAAGACCTAGGGGTTTTCACGCGCGCGTAGCAACCAGGGACCGGGCGATAAGCCACTTGACGCCCCTGTGGAGGGGGGTCTGTGGCATCGAATAGAAGTAGGTCCAGGGAAGGGAAAGAGTATAGAGGGTAAAGAAAGGGGGGAGGACAGGGGTCTAGTCGTAGGGTACGAACTTCCTGTAGAACCCCAGAACGCGGGCCAAGACCTCGTCGATACTTGATTCCAGCCCGTCCTCAAACATGACCACATCCCGTATCTGGGTCAGTTTGAGCAGGTTCTCATCGGCTATGTCCACTTGGGTCATTTCTCATCATGATGAGGGGACGATGGCTCATGTATTAAGGGCGACTCACAGTTGGAGGTCGCAGGTGGTAAGTACATAGGAGAATCACGTTATGTGAGTCATTAGTAGAAGAGTTGGGGATTTGGCGTAGTTGCGTGCTCGCTGTCACCACGTTTTTGTATAATGTTGTCCCACATTTCGTTATGAATGCCACAGGGGACAGCCTTGAACTGACCAAGAACGTGAAGGAGCGCGCGAGGAGGTACGGGTTCGACCTCTTAGGGGTCATTTCCGCGGAGACCCTGGACAACGTCCCGAGCCACTTCATCGCTCACAGGAACTACGAGACCTGGACCAAGAAGACGACCGACTACATGGATGACGCGAAGAGCGTCATCATCCTGGGGGCCCGCGTCTGGGATGACCTCCATGACCTGGTGATAAGGGTCCGGGACCACCATGAGTACCCGGACGAGTGGAGGGGGCGCCTCTACGCCCGCCGCCTCGTGAGGTACCTCAACCGTGAAGGCTACGAGGCCGTCCTCGAGGCGGATCTCCTCTCAAAGAAACGCATGGCCGAACAGGCTGGTCTCGGCCACTACGGGAAGAACAGCCTCATAATCAACCCCACATTCGGTCCCTGGGTCAGGTACAGGAGCATCGTGACCGACGCACCGCTGGTCCCCGACAGCGAGACTTGCAGTGACCTCTGCGGAAAATGCGACGAGTGCGTGAAGGCCTGTCCCGTGAGGGCCCTGACGCCCTATGTCGTGGACCCGGACAAGTGCCTCCTGGGTATGCCCATGGAAGAGAGGATCGGCGAGGAGTTCCGTGACATATACACGGAGCACAGCCCCATGGTCACGGAGAACACGTGGAGGATGTGCCAGACCTGTCAGAGGTCCTGTCCCATAGGCAGGGACCTGAGAGACCAGCACATCGGGAGAGGCTCGGGGAAGGTGGACGAGCGCATCTAACCTCGCGCGCTGTCGGATTGCCTGCCGTTAACCATGGCATCTCAGGGTATTCAGGAATGTGTTGAGCCGAGCCAGAGCTTGTACCTCCGTCTGGTCTGGTGGCTGACCCGTGTTCCACTGAAATACATAACCGAAAAAAAACCTGCCTGTGCTCTGGCAGTACCAGCCACCGACGTAGCCTTCAGCGTAAAGGGGTTCGGAGGAGCCGGGCATCATGATCTCTAGCGTGTGGAACTGTAGGGCTGTCGTGTGTCCGTTGATCTCCCCGGTTTCAAGCTTTCCCTTGGTGATCGTGATCTCCCTGTCTCGTCTCTCGCTATTCAAGATGACCGAGTTGTAGTATACCTCGAGTATCTCCTCGAGGGTGGGCGCCTGCTCCATGGCCGACCAAGTGATCGCCACCTCTTGGCCCTTCCGGCTGTAGCCCACCATCCCCCTGTCCTCGCTGGGGCGAATCGTGCCGGTATAGTCGAAGATGTTCTCATTGTCGAGGCCGACTTCCCAGAAGCTGTCAGTGTCTTTGGGGTGTCGGAACGTGAATCCGTAGTTCGAGTATTCGATCGGGAATTTATCCGGAAAGAGATCGACCCTGGAGTTCCAGATGGTTATACCCGCTATAATCAACACAATGATGATGAGCCATCTGTCACGTAAGGCCCATGACTCAGTATCACTCTTCTTAGCCATCAAACCAAGTTTAAAATTAGAGATTATTCCTCGCCTCTCCTTGTCTTATTGTACCATTCTACGGGGTATATCACAGTTTAAAAAACGTAGGAGAAAAAGTAGGGAAGGGATTGGCTAATATTCATGCGCGCGCAGGAATAGGCAGGTCATGTGAGAGAAGCGTATGTTCAGTAGGCTTTCGATGCTCAAGGTTCTCAACAGGGATGCCAAGATCCTTGTCTTCACGCGTGGGATCCGCAGCTTCAGCGCCGCCATCCTCGCAGTCGGCTTCACCATCTACCTGAGCAAGCTGGGGGCCTCCGCCGTGACGCTGGGGCTGGTCTTCACGGGGATGTCCCTGTTCTCGGCGGTCCGGAGCTTCCTAGAAGGAGTGATAGCAGACCGCTATGGGCGGAAGCCCGTCATCCTCTTCTCGGCGGGGTTGATGGTCGTAGGCGGCGCCGTCTACACGTTCACCCAGGACCTGGGAGTTCTGTTGGTTACCGCTGTACTGGTCAGCATTGGGGGCAGGCTTCCCTATACGCCGGCGGAGCAGGCTATCCTGACCGAGAAGGTCGCAGACGAGGACAGGACGAAGGCGTTCAGCATCAACTCCTTCATTGGGACCATGGCAGGGGTCCTCGGCTCCCTCGCCGCGGGGCTTCCGGAGCTCCTCCAGTCTTGGGGGGTCCCGGAGCTCATCTCTTACAGACCCCTCTTCGCCGTGTTCGCTGTAACAGGCATCATCACATTTGCATGCTTCACTCTTATCGAGGAGACCGTCCAAAGGAGCCGTACCGTCGACGAGGTCGAGGCCACCGAGGCAACCGATGTGGACGATAGTGGGATCCTCCTGAAATGGTCAGCGGTCGTCGCGCTGGATATGATCGGCGGCTCTTTCCTCGGAAACTTCGTCTCCTACTGGTTCTACCTAAAGTTCGGGGTTGGCCCGGGGACGATCGGTACCTTCTTCGGGGCTTCTCGCTTCCTGGCTGCTTTCTCGTACTTCCTGGGCTTGAGGATAGCCGAGAGGGTTGGGGTGATTAGGGCCATCGTCATCTCGAGGGTCCCGGTCGTCTTCGTCAACACGTTGACCCCCATCCTGCCGGGTTACACCGCCGTTGCGCTGACGAGGGGGTTCATGTCGCTGTTCTCGATGATCGACGTTCCCCTCCGCCAGTCCTACTTGATGGGGATGATCGGGAGCCGGAGGAGGGCCTCCGCCGCCGGGATGGTCACGGTTGTTTGCAGGTTCACGGCGGCCGGGGCGCCGCTGCTGACTGGTTACAGCTTGCAGTATGTCTCGATCTCTCTCCCATTCTACGCTGCGGCTTTCTTCCAGTTTCTCTCTCTGGGTTCCATGTATGTCCTCTTCAAGGACATTAGGCCTCCCGAGGAGCAGAGTGCGAAGCAGGATCAGTAGAAGATAGATGATGCGCGCATTATGAGGGGCTCCTGTAAGCAAGGCTGGGGGCTGCTCCGGCGCGCTTAGGATAATTATTATATGAATATTAATCATCTAATCAATTGAGGTTGTTTAGAATGAGTGCGCGTGTTCCAAAGGAAGATCCCCGCCTGTATGTGGAGGATATTAAATACCCCGGCGAGACAGGCGATGTTCTCGCACATTATGCCAGGCCTAAAGGGGATGAAAAACTGCCAGGTGTGATCGTCATCCAAGAGATCTATGGTCTTAATTCCCACATTGAAGACATCACCAGACGGGTCGCCTTGGAGGGATTCCTGGCCATAGCCCCAGACGCCTTGTCGCCCTTAGGGGGGACTCCCGAGGATGTCGATGAGGCCCGGAAGCTGATGAGGGAGCTAGACGGTGAGGAGACGACGAAGAACTATGTGGCGGCGGTGAATTATCTGAAGACCCATCCCCAGTCGACGGGGAAGGTGGGGGTCACGGGTTTCTGCTGGGGGGGAGGGATGACCAACCAAGTCGCCGTCAACTCCCCGGATGTGCAGGCAGCGGTCCCCTTCTATGGCAGACAGCCCGCTCCTGAGGACGTCCCCAGGATGAAAGCATCCCTGCTTGTCCACTATGCTGGTGACGACGAGCGCATCAACGCGGGCATCCCGGAATTCGAGGCGGCGTTAAAGGAGGCGTCCGTGGATTACGAGATATTCATGTATGAGGGTGCCAAGCATGGATTCTTCAACGACACGAGCCCCCGATATCACGAGGAGGCCTCCAAGCTCGCCTGGGAGAGGACGAAGGCTTTCTTCAAAGAGAAGCTGAAGACCTGATCGCCGTCATCTCGCGCCTTCAGGGTTCTGCCGCCTCCACAGGGCGGCCACCTCCGAGACGAACGACTGGCAGTGGGTGAAGAAGCGCTTGTAACCCGCACAGAGGTAGTTCAGCCCCGGCTCTCCGTCCGGGGTCATAATGAAGCGGTTCTTAGGGCACCCGCCGTTGCACATATCCCTGACCCCACATTCCTGGCAGTAAAGGGGCAGAGTCTCCAATTTGGCTCTCCCGAATGCTCTCTGTGCCGGGCTCTCCAGCAGCTCGACCAGAGGAGTCTCACTTATGTTCCCGAGGCGGTGTTCAACGTCGACATAGTGGTCACATGAATAGAAGTCTCCGTTGTGTTCGATGACAGGGATATCGCCGCAGGTAGGCCGGAAGATGCACAGTGAATGCTCCTGGTTGAAGGCGGTCCTTGTGGCCTCTTCGAATATCTGCACTTTTACCTTCCCGATGTCCTTGTCTCTCCACTCGTCGAAGATGGTGCAGAGAAATGTTCCCCATGCTTCAGCCGGCACGGTGATGTGGCAGACGCCGGCTTTGGTGTCGGGCTGTGGCTCGACCATGGGCAGGAAGGTTATGTATTGGGCGTTGATCTGCTTGAAGAATCGGTAGACCTGGAGGGGGAATCGGACGTTATGCGCGTTCACCACACACAGGACCTCGGTATTAACTCGGTGCTTCTGTAGGAGTTCATGCCCCCGCATCGTCTGCTCGTGGGTGGGCTTACCGTCCTTGGTGACGCGGTATCGGTCATGCATCTTCGGGGGGCCATCCAGGCTGAGTCCAACGGCGAAGCCTTCTGTGGCAAGAAAGCGGCACCAGTCTTCATCGAGGAGGGTTCCGTTGGTCTGGATGCCGTTGGCGATGCGCTGGTTAGGGGGCTGATGCTTGCGTTGCAACGCCACGATCTTACGGAAGTAGTCCAAGCCCAAGACGGTCGGCTCCCCGCCATGCCAGGAGAACCTGATCACTGTTTCCGGGGAGGCGTCGATGTGCTGGGCGATGTACTCTTCCAGAGTTTCGTCGGGCATGCGGAACGACTCGCCTTTTGGATATAGGTGTTCCTTCTTCAGGTAGTAGCAGTAGTGGCAGTCCAGGTTGCAGATGGAGCCGATGGGTTTCACGAAAACCTGGAATTCGCGGGAGGCTTTGACCATTGCTTAATCCTATGGTTTAACTTAGTATTATTGCGCGCGCATCGTCTGTAGTGTTTACTGACCAATCATCTTAGATTTAGATTAGAGTTGGCTGGAAGTTGAGAAAAGAGTATGG
>JAUWDP010000238.1 GCA_030608725.1 Candidatus Bathyarchaeota archaeon | reverse complement strand
TTTGGATCGCCGGCGTCGTCTCAGCCGCCTGACTCCTGAGATAGTCAGAGATCCGCATGATCAACTCCTCCGTCGAAGGACTCGGCGTCTCAGCCTCGACTGGAACCGGGGTTCGGCTACTGACGAACTGCGTGAACTCGTCAACTAGCTCGTCCAAGGCGGTCTTCGGCGTCTCTATTTCCTGGGGTCTGGGTGTAATGCTCTTAACGTAACTGGATATTTGCCTGAGTAGTTCATCTAAAGACAACTCAGCCGGAGGAGTAGGCCGCAGGGGGGCCTTTGCCTTTAAGGTTTCGCTCAGGAGCTCGATGAGCTCATCCCCCGCAGATTTTTCGTCGTGGGTGTCGTTTCGACCACGTCTCGGAGTCTCGATCTCAGAAGGCTCACGCTCCTTCTCGATCTGGAAGCCCTGGCTCCTCATCCAGAGGACCAGGCTGTCAATCAGCTCCTCCTCGGAAGCCGGCCTCCTGCCTTGGTCCGCATCATGACTTTCTGCCGTGGGTTCCTGAGGTTTCCACATTTTCCCGGGGCGAACCCTTACCACATCCTTAGCGTCTTCGTGGTTGTCTAACATATAACCTAGAGTGGGGCTAGTAGACCTCGGGATGATGACGTCTGTCTCCCTCCTTTCGGTTGGTCTTTCAGCATCTTTCGAATCCGCCTTTTTCCTCCCAAGAGGGTCGCCCTCGAAGACGGAGTCATCGCCTACAACGTAATAGTGCTCCAGAATCTCCTTCGGATGATCCCTCTTCTTGAACCCGCTCAGGCTGAGGATGATCTCCGTCTTGTCGACGTTCGCTTCAGCAGCTCCCGTGATGATGGCCATCCTCTCGTTCACCTTCTTTGGCTTTTCAGGGTCGAACAGTTCTAGCTCGGGGGGGAAGAGACTCAGATCCGCCATCGAATCGTTCCTGGTGACGTAGATGTACAGAACCCCATCATGCCTTGAGTAGTATCTTCCCATTTACACATCTCTCCCAAAGTCTTGATCCTTTCCGTCAATTTTTCCCACTGAGACTGGTTTATCCCGTGAAGTATCTTCGCCAATGTTTGCACCGTCTTTTTTCACGAGGATGCCGTCGAATGCGTAGCTCCAGAAGGCTCCCATCCAAAGCAGCGTGAGGAGCGTTCCGATGTAGTCGTGGAAGATGATGGCGGGTATGTAGTCTACCTTATAGGCGATCAGTGTCGGTATCAGTATCCGCACCATATTAATGAGGAAGGTTCCTTCCACCCCTATGAGGATCGTGACGAGCTTGCTGCGCCGGGTGTAGGACCCCTGGAGGCCTGTGATTATCGTGAGGGCGAGCAGTATGAAGCTCTGCCATCCTATGCAGTTCCAGTTGATGTAGACCTTCAAGGGCATCCACTTGCCCGTCAGATAGAGGAAGGAACCGTCGACGGAGGCGGGCACCCCCAAGGCCCGTAGCAAAACGACCAAGACTTTCACTATGAAGGGAGCCGCGACGCCCTGCATCGCATTGACGAAGTGGAGGCTCTCCACGACCTTCGTGAGGACCTCGTTGAACGACGTGATGAACGGGAGCACGATGAAGGCTATCGCCGCGTACAGGATAAGCTTCTGGTAAATCTTCCCTTCGAGGTACTTTTCAGTGGTCTGATTCATCTAATCCCTCCATGGTGTGACTTCCTCCATTTTCTGGCCTTCAACACGAACAGTGGGATGAGGGGCGCGATCAACATGAACGGCAGTAGGTACTCTGGCATGACTATCCCCGGGAACTCGATCACGGATTCCTTACTCAAGGAGTCGTAGTCGAGGTAGTACTTCTCGCCTCCCTCTCCTATGACCCATATCTCGACCACGATGCTGTGGCCGGTCCTGAACATTACGGATTTCCGTACCTCGACCGGGAGACGGATGGCTTCTGAGGGTGAATCTGAACCGAACTCCACATCTTTGATCTGGTATGATATCTTATAATCCACCTCGCCATCTGTGTCGAGGTCTGCTATCTTGATCTTTATATTAACGGTTCTTTTAGCGTCCGAATACAAGTAGAAGTAAAGATCCACGCCCCTCTTCAGCTTGTAGTCCTCCTCCAGCGGTCCATATAGATAGAAACCCCAGGCTTTCTGCCAGTCGTCACCGGATATCGTGTAGATATCAGTGTATACTGTCCCAAGATCTCTATAGTCTGGGTGCGTCATTATCCTGTTCGTTATATGCCTGTTCACGCTCACGGCTGAGGTCATATACTCAAGGGAGAGAGCCGTCGTCTGGTATCCATCATCGAGTGTGGACATCGCAGCCGCAGTCACCCAGACGATTATGGACGACATCAGGATCAGGAAGATCAGGGCCAACGCAGAGGGCCTATGCCTCCTCCTATCTGTCTCCTGCCTCTCTCTTCTCGAGGGTTCCCTCCTCGGCAGGATCCAACTGAAGAGCCGCCTCACCCTGACCTGGAGGATCCGGTCGGTGATACTACCGGTTTTAAGCGTTCTGACCCAGCCGCTCTCATCTTTCTCAAAGAGGCCTTTCACCGCAGCGTAAGCTTGGAAGGGCGTCAGAATGTACGACAGGACTATGAACGAGAATATCCCGGTGAAGTCCTCCCTCGCCGTCTGTTCCAGGTATAGTCCTGATAGACTCATCAGGGGCAGTGCGAAGAGGTTGCTGAGGATGAGGCTCCAGCCGAAGGTGGCCGTCCAGAAGGATGGGTGCTGACTCAGCAGCTCCGCCACCACCCAGAAGAAGGTTCCTATCAAGAAGAAGAAGGATTGGAGGTAGTAGGGTGCGAAATATAGGAACTCTAGCTTCTCCCTGCGCGTCAAGTTGGGGGATCTAAGAACGTCCCAGAAGTACTTCTTGACGGCGAAGGTGTGGCCCTCGGCCCAGCGCATCCTCTGGCGGGCTATGGCTCGGACCGTGGTGGGTATCTCTGCCGGCGCCTGGATCAGCGGCGTGTACAGAACCTTCCAGCCGTCCAAGTACATCCGGAGGGTGAGGTCCCAGTCCTCGGTGATGCTGTGGGTCCACCCCAGCTTCCTCAGGATCTCGGCCCTGATCATGAAGACGCTGCCG
>JAUWDP010000113.1 GCA_030608725.1 Candidatus Bathyarchaeota archaeon | reverse complement strand
GTTCTGGAACTCCACCACCCACTCCCCGGCGTGGATGGAGACGGGCACCCCCAGCTCGTCGGACTTCTCCCTGATGGCCTTCTGGTACTCGAAGCTGCAGCTCATGACGCCGCCCGGGTAGAGCGCCGGCATCAACCTCCCGCCGTGGGCTCCCCTGTACTTCTCCACGAACCTCTCGGCCTTTTCCAGCCTCCCCTGCCCCACCTCCTCATCCAGCCACTTGATCTGGAAGTCGTAGGCGCCGGTCCGCTCCATTGTGCCGTCCCCGAGGCCGTGGCCCTCGCAGGCCCTGATGCCCATCTCACCGATCATCTCGACGGTCTTCTCCTCGCCTATGGCGGAGACCATCCCTATCTCGACGACGGTGGTGTTCCCGCTCCTCAGGCACTCAGCCAGTGAGTACCGGGCGAGGATCTCCTTGTCCTCCCTGCTGGTGGCGAGGTTGAGGGCGGTGAGGTTCTCCCCCAGATTGCTGCCGTAGAGGGGCCTGACCCCTATGTCCTCGAGGAAGCTCTTGTCGTTGGGCGCCCCCGCGGCGTGGAGGTGGGTGTTGATGAGCCCCGGGATGACCAGGCCCGTGGAGGCGTCGATCCACTCGTCGACCTGCCCCGAGTAGGACTTGCCCACGTGGGTGATCCTGTTCCCCTCGTAGACCACGACGCCGTCCCTGAGGAGCCTGTGCTCCGAGCCGTCGAACCCGATTATGAACTTGCCCTTGATCCCTGTTGTCAAGAAGACACCTGAGTTAAAGATGTTATATGTGAATTAAAGCCTCGCACGCCGGAGGGTGTGGAGGCTCTATTCGATCCACTTTGAGTCCTCGAAGTCGGCGACGGCCAGCACCTCGCTCTGGGCCTCCACAAGCCCCGATGCCCGGCAGGCGTACAGCAGCCCATCGACGGGTCTCAACGTAGTACAGAAGCCAGTGAACGTGATCAAGATCGAGGACATGATAAGGGCCTCTGGTATCGAGAAGATAGTCACAGTGGACCCTTTCAACCTTGAAGAGTCCACGGAGGCATTCAAGGAAGTAATACGCCATGAGGGGCCCTCGGCGATGATGTCTTCGAGGGCGAGGCCGTTGAGTCAGCCATCAAGTCTTGCCTCCCTGAGAGATATCTCGATGACAACACCAGGGCTTACAAGGAGGGCTACGACACCATCAAGGCTATCAAATAACTCTCTTTTTTTCAGAGTGTATTTGAGCATGTCCTCTCTGGGCTCAATAGCCTGCCTCAGTACACTTTATAGCCGTAACCCTTGGCTCAACGGGCACACATAGATTAGGCCAATTGTGTTAATGAAAGTGGTTCATTCAACTTTGAGTTTAGCGTCCGGTGATGCTTCCCGTAAATGATAATACTTTCTAGTCGAGCTAGATTATGAGTCGACGATTTTGAGTGAAAACGCGCTAATTGAACGGTTGAAGGAGAGTATTATCGCTTATGATGAGGACGAGGCGAGGAAGGTCGCCGAGGAGATCGTGGCGGCAGACATCGATCCCTTGAAGGTCATTCAGGAAGGGATATCTGCAGGGGCGAACGTCGTCAGCGACAAATTCGAAAATGAGGAGTATTTCCTCCCCGAGCTGATGCTGGCGGGGGAGGCTATGCAAGGCGCCTCCGAGGTGCTTATGGGGGGCTTGAGTAAGGAGAAGAAGGATGAGATGGATGCGAGGACGGTGGGAACCGCGATCACGGCCACGGTCTTCGGGGACATCCACGACATAGGCAAAAACATCCTCAGCATGCTTCTCACGGTCAACGGGTTCAAGGTCATCGACCTTGGCAGGGGGATCGACTCCCTGGAGATCGTGCAGCGGGCCAGGGAGTACAAAGCAGACATCATCGCCCTCTCAGCCCTCATGACCACAACGATGCCGAGCCAGAAGGAGGTAATCGAAATCTTGGAGGCAATGAAGACACGGGACGAGTTCATAGTGATGGTAGGAGGAGGCTCCACTAGCCTGCTCTGGGCCGAAGAGATAGGCGCCGACGGGTGGGCCGAGATCGCCCCCAAGGCCGTGGAGCTAGCAAAGAAGCTCATCGAGAAGAGGAGGAGGGGCTGAAGATGGTACCCCCATGGAGGCTGAACCGGCTACTGGAACGGGTCGAGACAGGAGCCATATGCACCGAGAGGGATTTCGACCTCCGGATACTCAACACGAAGCTACGCTCCCTCATCAAGGAGTACGACCTCAAGTTCGACCCCGAGGAGATAGTCCCCAGCGACGACTCCCTCGCCGATGACCTCTGGAACGCCGCATGGGACCTCTACTTGGACGTGGGGACCCTTTGCGTAAGCAACCACCGGAGGGTATTGTTCGATGAGAGCGAGATCAAGGAGGCCATGAGGTTCTCCTCCAGCGAGATCACCGTGGGGACCGGCATGGACGCCAGGAGGATGGGGACGAGGAAGATCGAGGACACGAGGACTCCCCACTGCATCCTGAGCCCCGACATCACTTGCGACGAGGAGATCTTCATGCCGTACACCATCGCCTACCTTCAGGAACCGTTGGCGGACGGGGTCTGCGCCCCGATCCTGGACACCATCGAGGGGATACCCATCAAGTCGGGCTCCCCCATGGAGGTGAAGGGCTCCATCGCCCACGCAATGATGTTCAGGGAGGCCGCCCGGCGGGTGGGGAGACCAGGCCTCAACCTCCAGAGCGTGGGGACAGCCGAGTCGGACGCCGCCCAGATCGCGGTGAGCAACCCTGAGTGGGGGGCGAGGCCCTCAGACACCAGGTTCGTCTCCACCCTCGCCGAACTCAAGATCGATTACAGCCTCCTCAACAAGATGGTACATTACCACCAGTACGGTTGTATACCCGGCACCCTGGTTGGCCCCCTCTACGGGGGATACAGCGGGGGAGCTGAAGGAACAGCTATAGTGGGCATCGCGTCACACATCATGGCCCTCATGGTGAACCAGACCTTCTGGACCCTCTACTTCCCAATCCACTTCAGGTACTCATACAACACCTCACGGGAACTCCTCTGGGTCCTCAGCGTCACCTACCAGGCCCTCTCCAGGAACACCCCGTTCATCTCCCTTTCGGGGGGCTTCACGGACGCTGGCCCATGCACCCCTATGGTCCTCCACGAGGCCGCCGCCCACGGACTGGTGAGCACGGTATCCGGCGCCAACCTATGGGAGATTGCGACGGCCCAGAACAAGCACAAACATAGAGCGACTCCCCTTGAAGCTAGATTGGCCTGTGAGGTCGGATATGGGTCCGTCCACGAGAGAATAAAGAGGGAGGACGCGAACGAGCTGGTGAAAGGGATACTCGCAAAGTACGAGGACAAGTTGGGCAAGGCTCCCCTGGGAAAAACGTTCCAGGAGTGCTACGACCTTAAGACCATCACTCCAACGAAGGAGTACACTGACCTCTACGAGAGCGTCAAGAAGGAGCTCGGGGACATGGGGGTCCCCTCAATCTAAATAAATGAGCGCATCCAGCCTTCAGCATATCAATAGATGTAGTCGATGCCCAGGTCTTTAAACTCCGCTTTGACTCCACCGTAGATCTCTTGGTACTCCTTGGAGGGCACCAGGGTCTCCAAGTCGTAGCACTCCTCAAAGGTCTTCCCCAGGGGGGCGTTGTCGAAGCGTTTTTCGTACTTGGGCAGTATCTCCTTGACGATCTCGTTGACATCGGACCTCTTGAGCTTAGATTTCACAGCGCTGAGGCCGGTCTCGCAGCCCATCCTCGCCTCCATAGGCGTGGTACGCTCAAAATGCTTGTTCATCGCGGCGGCGATCTCCCATAGCACCGAGGCCCCCGAGACCGCGCTCACTATCCCGTGTAGCCCTGCCTCGTACATCACCATCTCAGTGCACGGACCCGCCACTGCAAAGCCGTTGGAGCCCGAGATGAGCCTCGAGTTGCTCGCGAGGGCCTGGTAGCTGAGGCTCACTAACCAGAGCATCTCCCTACTCGTGTTGTTGAGATGCCTGATGTGGATGGGGAAGTAACACGTGTAGTTCCCCTGGTTCACCATCAAGCCCTGGAGGTGGGAGGCGATCCCCAGGACCGTGGTTCCTTCGATGCCGGCGTAGGCCCCGTACATGGGGCTTGTGAGGGTGCCTATGTTGGCCCCGTTCTGCCTGAAGTGGAGGGTCTTGTTCATGAGGTCGTGGTCTGTCTTGAGCTCGCTGATCACGGATACCAGCCTGATGTCTGAGGGTCTAGCACCCCAGACCGGGTTGCTGGAGGCGATCTGTGAGGCAGCGGATAGGGCGGTCCCCGTGAGGCAGATGGCCATCCCCGGCCTACCGACTCTGATGGCGGCCTGGCGGGAGTTGAGGGCGTGGACCGAGCCACCCTGCTGCTCAAAGGGGCTGTGGGTCTTGGTGTATCCCCCGTCCACCTTCTCCAGGATTGGTGTGGAGACGGCGTCCGCGAGGGGCTCCTGCATATAGGCCATGACAAGTTTGACATAGTTCTTCTCGGAGCATCGGACCCCCACGGGGGAGAATAGGCACCCGGGCCTTTTCGGGTCCTCTATCTTCCGGGGGACCCACGTCTTCCTGTCCTGGCCCATGCCCAGCTCGATGCTGTCGTGGTAGTTCCAGAGGGCCTCCTTGACCTCGTCGTCAGTGAATATCATCCTCCTGCTGGTGGAGGTGCAGAAGACCCCCACTGAGAGGAAGAGGTCCACACCGGCATCCCAGATGTCCTTCGCAAGGGAGTCGTCTGAGGGGACCGGCGTCTCGGGGTCGTACTTGATATCATATTCCTTCACGACCCTCTTGATCTCGGGAACCAGCACCCGTCTGTCGAAGTCCTTCTCAGTGACCAGGGGACCCGTCTCGGATCGGCGGAGAACCGACATTATTCGCCAGGGCGGT
>JAUWDP010000262.1 GCA_030608725.1 Candidatus Bathyarchaeota archaeon | reverse complement strand
GATCGACTTCTACCTCCTCCACGGCCTAAACAAGGGCAGGTGGCCCACCCTCAAGGAGCTGGGGGTCACCAAGTGGGCGGAGGAGGCCATCGCCGACGGCAGGATAGGCCACATCGGCTTCAGCTTCCACGACGACGTCGCCACATTCAAGGAGATAATAGACTACTACCCCGGCTGGGAGTTCTGCCAGATCCAGTACAACTACATGGACACCGAGTACCAGGCAGGGACCGAGGGGCTAAGGTACGCCGCCTCCAAAGGCCTCGCCGTGGTCATCATGGAGCCCATAGCCGGAGGAAGACTAGCGGTCCCGCCACCCGCGGAGATACAGGCGATCTGGGACAGCGCCCCCGTGAAGAAGACCGCAGCAGAGTGGGCCCTCCAGTGGGTCTGGAATCAGCCCGAGGTCTCAGTCGTCCTCAGCGGCATGAGCGAGATGCGGCACGTCACCGAGAACGTTGAGAGCGCGGGCCGCTCCGGGATCGACATACTGACCGAGCAGGAGCTGGCGGTCATCGAGAGCGTCAAGGAAAAGTACGGGGAGCTCGGCTTCATAGGTTGCACTGAGTGCAGGTACTGTGAGCCCTGCCCCGAGGGCGTTGCCATCCCCGAGATATTCGCCATATTCAACGAGTACTACGCTAAGGACAAGGACGCCGCAATCAAGGAGAAGTACCTGGAGGAGATCGCCTCCGAGAACCGTGCCAGCAAGTGCGTAAAGTGTGGCAAGTGCGAGGAGCTCTGCCCCCAGAACCTGCCCATAATGAACCTCATGAACAGCGTCAAGAGGACCTTCGAGAGCAGCCGATAGCACCTTAAACGGGGGCGATGGTCGCCCCACCCCATTTTATTTAGAAAGTTCTAAGTGACTCGAGCCCCAATACTATAGGTTGTAGCTCTGGCTATGCAAATATGAGGCTAGGAACGGAGGAAGAGACATGGAATTCGACTTGGAGAAGTACACGCCCGTGCCCGTGCGGTACGAGCTCAGATACATTATGCTCAAGAAACTCCAGGAGGGAGAGGACCCCCTCCCGGACATCCAGGGGAGGGAAGAGACCAAGCAGGACCTCATCCGGGCGGTCCTCAGCGGCTGCCACCCCTACCTCGTCTCCAGGGAGGGCACCGGCAAGACACGCCTAGCCGAATCCCTCGCCAAGCTCCTCCCTCCGGTCCCCAAGATCAAGGGCTGCCCCTACAACTGCGACCCCAAGTGGCCCGCGGAGTGGAAGTGCCCCGCCTGCAGGGGCGAGGACGACCACGAGATCGAGTTCATCGCCGGGAAGCAGCGCTACAGCCGGATCCAGGGGAACGAGTACACCAACGAGGCGAAGATCCTCGGCGTCAAAGACATCCAGGCCATAGTGAAGGGGGAGAGCCCCACTGATCCAAGGTCCTTCATAGGTACGGGGGTCCTCAGGGGGAACAGGGGTATAGTCGTCGTCGACGAGCTGCCGGCGATCCCCACGAAGGTCCAGGTGCTCTTCCACCCGATGCTCCAGGAGTACAAGATCATTTTGGAGGAGTACGCATGGGAGCGGCCCATCGACATCTTCTTCATCGCCACGGGGAACCCCACGGGCTTCGCCCACGTCAACCGCATCCCCGAGCCCCTCCTCGACCGCCTGGAGCTCATCCCCATGGGCCTCCCCGGGGAGGCAGTTGAACGGGAGATAATGCACAGGGAGCGTTTCAGGGTCACCGACGACTTCTACCAGGAGGGGGAGGAAGAGGAGCCCCAGGAATACGTCCACATCACCCCTTCCTCCCTCAGGAGGAGGGTCGCGGCGCCCTGGTGGATAATCGACATACTCGCCAAGGCCTCCCGGTACACCCGGGACTGCCCCAGCATCGACAGGGGAGCCAGCATCCGTGGGAGCATCAAGGCCCTCGACCACACCTACTCCACCACGGAGATGAGGGGAGCCCGGGTCTCCAGCCTCGAGGACGCCCTCCACGGCCTCAACCTCGCCCTCAGGGGCAGGATACGCCTCAGGGCCGACCTCATGGGCTTCGACGACAGGCCCAGCGTCATCATGGCGCGGTACGACGAGGTCGTCGAGGACGTCATGCACTACGCCGTCAGGGACGTCGGGGAGAGGGTCCTGGCGGGCGTCGAGGTCGGCCTCAGTGACCTCGCGAAGGAGGTGGAGGACCTGCTCTACTCCGAGGGCGGCGTCAACGAGGGGATGAAGTCTCACTCTGCGGTGTCCGAGGTCATGGACTGGATGGATGAGTCTACGCCCGAGGCCTCACCCCACCTGGTAGACGAACTCGAGGACCAGTTGAGGGCACGCATCGAGGGAGCCGACCCGGCGACCGTTGAGGAGTACAGGCTCTCCGGCCTCGAGTTCATAGCGAACGCCCTCGTCGCCTCCAAAGCGGTCTCAGCCTTCCCCAACGCCGAGAGAGCATTCTTCCCGAAGCGGATGGAGTCCTGATGCAGAGAGAGGCCAGGCGTAACCCCTGTAGCGACCTCGCGAACCGGCAGCTGGAGATGCTCCGGGAGATCGCGAAGATGCAGATGGGCCACGGCCTGGACTACGACTCCAAGATAATGGACGCCGCCCGGAAGAAGGCCCAGAGGAGGTTCCAGGAGTCCCGGAGCAGGAAGGAGCGCGCCGAGGAGGATCTGGAGCACCTTGAGGCCGAGGAGATGCAGAGGTCCCTTGAGGAGCTGATGGGCTCGGGGGCGGAGCTCGACAACATCCTGGGGTCCATGGACTCGGGGGGGCACCTGGAGAGGGTGAAGACAGAGATAACCGACCTCAGCGAGGAGCCTCAGCAGATGACCCAGAAGGACTTCGATGACGCCCTCTCGGAGTTCGGCTC
>JAUWDP010000283.1 GCA_030608725.1 Candidatus Bathyarchaeota archaeon | reverse complement strand
AGGGCACAGAACTTCCAAAGGTCATGGAAGACGACTCGTTTGTTTGCTGATACATATGCATGGCTCTGAGATCTACAACAATTTCAAGGAGGACATCTACTGGATAAGGGAACGGATCCAGGGAGATGTCCGTTTTTTTCCAGACTCCATGAAGCCCCTCGTGGAGCATTACATCAAGAAGCGTCTTCTGATCATACCGTCTAAGGAGCGCATCTTCGGCAGCTCATTCGACTACGAGCTGGGGCGGCCCGTGCCCTACGCCACCTTCTGGTTCGCGGACGCCATCGGGTTGAAAGATGAGGCCGTCTGGAGGAAGCTGGGACTCGGGTTGATCTACTCCGCCCTGACGACGACGATACGGGACGACATAATCGACGGCGAGGGACCGCAGGACCCGCGACGCACAAGCCTGCTAAACTACTACAACCACAGGTACCTTGAGATATTCGACGACCTCTTCCCCAGGGACTCAAGCTTCTGGTACCACTTATCAAAAGGTATCCAAGAGACCGCCCGGTATGAGAGCTGGAACCTCCTCTTCGACGACGGCCTCGGGGTGGACCCGTTCTCGGAGGCGTTCCTTCAGGAGTCTTCGAGGTACTTCTCGGCGGTCGTCATGCCCACGCTGGCGGCGCTGGCCGTTTTCACGGGGAACGAGGGCGGGGTCCAGGTGGCCAGTGAGTTCCTCAGGCACTTCTCTATGGGGTGGCGGATCTACGATGACTTTTGCGACTGGAAGAAGGACCTGAAGCGGGAGAACGTCAACCACTCCTCCATCCTGCTCTACATCAAGCAGAGAATCCAGGGGATCACCGAGCTTAACGAGGAGGCAGTCCACCTCATGTTCCTGAACGCCGACTTCATCAACGACGCCTACGGAGCGATGCTGGGATTCAATGAGAAGGCGAAGAGAGACATCGAAGGGCTTGACTGCGAGTACCTAAACAAGTTCATGGACGAGCAGCTGAGCTTCCACTCGAGGAGGAGGAAACTCATCCTCGAAAGGTCAGGGGAGATCAACTCGGAGATAGACGAGAAGCTCAGAGTCATCCTCAGGTTATAGGCCTCAAAGGTCAGCTTGGGATCAGGTATATCACCCGTCTCATTATCCACTGGCCGATGATGACGATGATAATGGACATCGCCATCCCCGCCAAGCGGCCTATGATCTGGGTGTCGAAAGGCCAGGTGGGTATGTTCTCCAGCTCGTTCTTGGTCATGTCGACGTGGAGCACCGTCGTCAGGCGGTTCAGGGCGTCCTTTATCTCGGCGACAGACTCAACGTCGGCCTTCTCATCCGCAGCCCTCACAACTTTGGACAGCTCTCTACGGAGCAGCTCCCGCTCGACCCCCTTCGCTTCCAACATCTTCTTATGAAGGGTGTACTGCGGGAGGAAGAAGAGGATTATCCCTACCAGGGCACAGAGAGATAACACAACCAAGTATCCCAGAAACGAAGCCTCGGGTTGAAGGATCGTCGGCAGGAGACCGAGGATGATCAGACCCACGAAATATGTGTAAGTAAGACTAAGTGAGAGGGAGCCGACAGGTCTGACCCCGAGCATCTTGTCCTCGTTGAACGTCTTCAGCTTAACCTTCTTACCCAGCTCATAGAGGCCTCTAATTGAGCCCACGTACACCCAGACGAACGTGCAGAAGGCGATGAACCAGAAGGGCCAGGCCACCAGTAGGAACACGGTGTTGACATAGTTGATGCAGAAGATGACGAAGTTGTCGGGCAGCTCAGGTACACTCTGAAAAGCAATGACGAACATAAACAGTATCGCGAACGCCACAGGAGGCATGGACTTGGAGACCCCACCGAAGATCGCCTCGAACGTGTCTTCGCCCTCCGGGAGAAGCGAGACCAGCTGGGCCTCAGCGCTCACAAGCCTCTGCCTCATGAACTGGATCATGTAGAGGAGGTAGTAGAAGAGGACGAACAGGAGGCTCAACCCCAGGTAGCCCTGCAGAAAGGGGAGGGGAGATCCGAAGAAAAGCCCGACCACCCGATTGAAGGCCTCGAATATGTCCCTCGTGAAAATGAATGTGGTCAGGATGGCTCCCGGGGGGCCCAAGAGGAACGCCAGGAGGACGCTTCCGAATACGTAGGGGATGCGTAGGGAGCCCACTACCCTCTCAATGATCGTGGCCTTATGGGGCCCGGTTACAATAGAGTCGCCCATTGGGGGGTGTCTCTCATACCCTCTCAATTGTTACAAATATAAAAAATAACTACAATCTATTCGCGCGCGAACAGTTGGGCGTTAATGTGCCCGCAGCCCACCCCCCACTCCAGTTGCACACGCTCGTTATGAATGCGTGCATAATATATTAAAGATAAAATCTCATATCAGGGACTGCCTGATTTGATTCGAAAACGGTCAGCTTTCCCTATGCTGCTTCTCCTTGTTCTAGTTAGCTCGGATCTGGTGGCTGTCAGCGGTTCTGCTTCTGTTCAGGTCGAAGGGGTCGTTAACGGACCCGATGGGGCTCCGCTACCAGGTGCGAAGATCCTCTTATGGGGATACAATCTAGAGGTGGAGACGATCACGGACGATGAGGGGCAATTCC
>JAUWDP010000203.1 GCA_030608725.1 Candidatus Bathyarchaeota archaeon | reverse complement strand
GTGTGCCGACTCCTGAGCGGCCCGCGCTCTCCACGTTCTCGGTGACGTGCCGCATCTCGCTCATGCCGCTGAGGACGACCGAGACCTCGGGCTGGTTCCAGACCCACTGGAGGGCCCACTCTGCTGCGGTCCTCTTCACGGGAGCGCTGTCCCAGATCGCCTGTATCTCCGCCGGCGGCGGGACCGCTAGCCTTCCTCCGGCTATGGGCTCCATGATGACCAAGGCGAGGCCTTTGGAGGCGGCGTACCTGAGCCCCTCGGTCCCTGCCTGGTACTCGGTGTCCATGTAGTTGTACTGGATCTGGCAGAACTCCCAGCCGGGGTAGTAGTCGATTATCTCCTTGAATGTGGTGACGTCGTCGTGGAAGCTGAAGCCGATGTGGCCTATCCTTCCGTCGGCGATGGCCTCCTCCGCCCACTTGGTGACCCCCAGCTCCTTGAGGGTGGGCCACCTGCCCTTGTTTAGGCCGTGGAGGAGGTAGAAGTCGATCCTGTCCGTCTGGAACTTCCCCAGCTGCTCGTCGAGGTACTTGTCGAAGTCCCCGTAGCTCTGAGTGAGCCAGGTGGGCATCTTGGTGGCGAGCTTCACCTTCTCCCTGTAGCCGTCCTTCAGGGCCTTCCCGACGAGCCTCTCGCTGTTCCCGCCGTGGTAACCATAGGCCGTGTCCACGTAGTTGACGCCGTGGTCTATGGCGTACCGGATCATCTCTATGGAGAGGGGCTCGTCGATCTTGCTTGAGTCGTTCTCGAGGATGGGGAGCCGCATGGCCCCGAAGCCGAGGGCGGAAGGCTTCCAGTCGAGCTTGCCGAATTTCCTGTAGTTCATGAAAAAACCTCTGAGGTAGGATATCAACTGGACGACTCCTTATAGCTCTTACCTCAAGACCTCCAGATTGGAGGCGGTTTTATAATCACTTCCCCCATAGCATTACCCAGATTGTTATGGAGTCCGAGAGATTCGAGCGGGTGATGGCCGTAATGCACCGGGAGGTCCCCGACAGGGTGCCCTGGTCCATCTGGGGCCACTTCCCCGCCGTGGACTGGCTCGGGAGGTACAGCTGGGAGAAGTCGACCCGGGACGGGGAGGAGTCCGCAGCCGCCCACATGGCACTCCTCAGGGAGCTCGACTACAAGATGGACCTCCTCAAGGTCACCCCCTACTACAGGTTCATGGCGATGCAGTGGGGGAGCAGGTTCGACTTCAGGGACAACAGGGAGGACGCCCCAACCCTCTCGACCATAGTGAAGGAGTCCGAGGACTGGGGGAAGCTCTGGGTCCTGGACCCCAGGAAGGAGCTCCGGGAGTTCGTGAGGGCGAACGAGATCCTCGCCAGAGACCTCCGCCGTATGCCCTTCATATACACCATCCCCAGCCCCATCATCCAGGCCATGAACGGCGTGGGAACCCCTGAACGGGTGCTGGAGGACATGGAGAGCAACCCCGACGCCCTGAGACAGGGCATGGAGACCATCACCGAGACCACCATCGACTTCGCGAAGGCATGCGTGGACGCCGGGGCCACGGGCATCTTCTTCGGGATAGGAGGGGGAGGGCGCATCTGGCGCGACTTCACCGTGGAGCAGCTCGAGGAGTACGCCCTCGACTATGACCGGCGGGTCCTAGAGGCAGTGGACTGCCCCATCAAGATGATGCACATCTGCAGCACGCCCCAGGGCAACGCGGAGGACAAGGGGCTCATGGAGGCCGGCTGGTTCAGGAAGTACCCGGTGGACTGCATCAACTGGGACGCCCACGAGTACACCTGGCTCGACAGGGCCAAGGAGATCTACGGCGACAGGTTCGCCGTCTGCGGGGGCCTCAACAGGGTCACCACCCTCAGGACCGGAACACCTGCTGACGTGGAGGCCGAGGTGAAGGAGGCCATAGACGACGCCGGGGAGGGCGGAGGCTTCATGCTGGGCCCCGGCTGCACCGTTTACCAGGACATGCCCCGGGAGAACTACAACGCCGTGGGAAGGGCCGCCATCAGGTACGGCTAGTCGAGGGGACCCACCCGGTCCTCAGTGAGGTCGTCGAAGATGCCCTCGCACTCGTCGGCGATGAAGTCGCCGTCCCACCACTCGAATGTGAAGAGGTCCTCCTCGGGGACGAGGATGTGGGGGACTCCGGCCGGGACGACGGCCACCTCGCCGAACTCCAGGGGCTCCTCGACCCTCTCACCGTCGACGTAAATGTAGTTGCAGGCTTTCCCCTTCAGGAGGAGGGTGTATTGGTTGACTGGGTGAATGTGGTTCCCCCTGTAGGCCCCGACCTTTGTCTCTAGGATGCCGTGGAACTTCCCGTGATGCATGAAAGAGTATGCGTTGCCGACCTTCTCGGTCGAGGCCCATTCCTTGATCTCGAACTCCATCTCTACCAATCCTCCGGATGCGATGGACGCAAGACTATCGGAGGGACTATTTCTCTTTTTCCAGCAAAGGCCTGAGAGGTCTAAGGCAGAGCTTTAAGGGATCGCAGCCATTGATCCATTGAGCTTTACCGAATTTGTGAACGGACCCCGAGGTGACCTGTTTGAGCGAGGAGGACCAGAAGCTGAAGGGCGTGATAGGTGAGGTGAGCCTTGAGCGTGACGAGGACAAGTTCAACACGTTCAACGTCACCATAAAGATGATAGTCGACAACAGCAAGCCCCTGAACTACGACCGCGGCGAGACGCTGGTGAAGCAATTCCGGAAGGGGCTCCTGGGGAAGAAGGTGAAGCTCAGCGCCGTGGTGGTGGCGTGCCCCGTCTGCGGGAAGGGCTTCAACACCGAGGGGGGGATGAAGCAGCACATGAGGATGATCCACGGGGACAAGAAGGGCTCAGGGAAGAGAAAACCCACCAAGAAGTAAAGCCACCGATAGTCTTTACGGGTTGACCAAGGTTCCTTTAATCCAAAATGTAAAACGAGGTCTGGGATCAGGCTAATAATAGTATATACTTTTTATGATATGAGTTAAATATCTGTCAAGATATTTTGAGTGGAGGCATTATGAGTGACAATATCGACGACCTGGACCTTAAGATCGTCATCCAGCTCCAGGAAAACGGCAGGGCAACGATAACCGAGCTCGCCGAGAAAGTAGGCTCCTCCAGGCCGACGGTGACAAACCGGCTGAAGCGGCTGATAGACGAGGGCATCGTGATAGTCACCGGCGGGGTAAACATGGCCAAGTTCGGGTACAAGATGGCCTGCATCGGCCTCGAGGTCAAGAGCAGCGAGAGGAGGGCCTGACCCGCTGCCCCAGGGTGATCAACATGTTCAGGACCACGGACAAGGCGAACCTCCACTTGGCTCTCTGGGGGGAGGACGACAGGGCCCTTCACTCGACTGTGGAGGCGATGAGGGAAGCCCCAAATGTGGACGTCGTCTACGCGCACTACCTCGGGACGCCCATCCACGGAGTAATGCCCGTCAAGGTCTACTCGAAAGAGGGGGGGACGCCTCCCTGC
>JAUWDP010000349.1 GCA_030608725.1 Candidatus Bathyarchaeota archaeon | reverse complement strand
GAGTGCTTTAATCGAACGGCAGCCCTTTTCCCACGCGAATTCTAGAACGTACTCCCCCTTCAGCCGATTATCGATAACAACCGCATTAAGGAGGCCTGTCTAGTGGCGGATTATCGCAGGATAGACAGGGAACTCCTGGAGCACATCGCCGAGGTCTCCCGGCTGAAGCTCACCGACGAGGAGCTGGAAAGGTTCACGGAGCAGCTCAAGGTGATCCTAGGGGCGTTCAGGGAGATAGACGAGGTGGACACGGAGGGCGTCGAGCCCAGCTTCCACCCCTCCGAGCTCAAGGACGCCCTCAGGGAGGACGAGGCCAAGCCCTGGGACTGGGACCCCCTGGGCAACTCCGGGCACAAGGAGAGGCGACAGTTCAAGGGGCCGAGGATAACATGACCGACATCCTCGCCAGGGCCCGGGAGATCGACGAGAAATACCACACCTTCATCACCATAGCCGACTCCTTGGTAGCCGAGGGAGAGGGGATGCTAGCCGGCTACGCGGTCTCGGTGAAAGACAACGTCTGCACGGAGGGGATGCAGACCACGGCCGGCTCCAAGATCCTGGAGGGGTACATCCCGCCCTTCGACGCCACGGTCGTCGCCAAGTGCAGGGCCGAGGGGGCCTTCATCCTGGGGAAGACGACCCAGGACGAGTTCGGCTTCGGCACATTCAACGTCAACACCCCCTTCAGCGTCCCCCTGAACCCCCACGACCCCGAGAGAAGCTGCGGAGGAAGCTCGGGAGGGGCCGCCTGCCTTACGGCAGTGGCCGACTTCCCCCAACTCGCCATCTCCGAGTCCACCGGCGGCTCCATCTCGTGCCCCGCCTCCTTCTGCGGCGTCGTCGGGATTACCCCGACCTACGGGAGGACCTCCAGGTGGGGGCTCGTGGACTACGCCAACAGCCTCGACAAGATAGGGGGCATGGGGAAGACGGTCGAGGAGGCAGCGCTGCTGCTCTCCGTCATCAGCGGACCCGACGAATACGACTCCACGTCCGCCCAGATACCCGAGGAGGACTTCACGGGGAACCTGATGGACTCGGTGGAGGGCATGAAGGTCGGT
Organism: Candidatus Bathyarchaeota archaeon; assembly: GCA_030608725.1. Next base: position 884 of record JAUWDP010000349.1, on the reverse strand, counting down.
GTACCCGACGAGTACTTCGGGGAGGGCCTCGACGAGGGAGTCTCGGACCGTGTCCTGGGCGCCATCGACAGGCTCGAGGAGCTCGGGGCTGAGGTCGTGAAGGTCTCCCTCCCCCACACCGGGGTCTCCCTCGCATCCTACTACATCATCGCCATGGCCGAGGCTTCCACCAACCTGGCCAAGTTCTGCGGCCTCCGCTACGGGCTCCACCTGCCCTTGGAGGGGAACTTTGACGAGTACTTCTCCAAGGTGCGGGCTGAAGGTTTCTCTGACGAGGTCAAGAGGCGGGTGATCCTGGGAACCTTCGCTCGGATGGCGGGGTACCGTGACGCATACTACCTGAAGGCGCTGAAGGTGAGGACCCGGGTCATCGAAGACTTCAAGAAAGCGTTCAGCGATGTGGACATCTTGGCCGCTCCGACGATGCCGGTAGTCGCCCCCAGGTTCGACGAGATCGCCGAGCTGGAGCCCATCCAGCACTACATGATGGACGTCCTCACAGTGGCCCCGAACCTCGCGGGGATACCCATGATCTCAATCCCATGCGGCGACGTAGGCGGCCTCCCCGTGGGGCTACACCTCATGGCGGACCACCTCCAGGAGGGGACGCTCATCCAGGCCGCACACGCATACGAGGTGAGCCGATGAAGGCGATAATGGGCCTCGAGGTACACGTGCAGCTCCGGACGGAGAGCAAGCTCTTTTGCGGCTGCAGCACCGACCTCGACGGGGCTGAGCCCAATGAGAACACTTGCCCCATCTGCCTCGGCTTCCCTGGCTCCAAGCCAAAGGTGAACAGGAGGGCCGTAGAGCACGGCATCAAGATCGCAAAGGCCCTCAATTGCGAGGTGCTCCCCGAGATCAGGTTCTCCCGGAAGAACTAC
>JAUWDP010000226.1 GCA_030608725.1 Candidatus Bathyarchaeota archaeon | reverse complement strand
GAGGAGTACGCGGCGGACACCCTCGCCGTGGGGGACACGGTTCTGATGGCTCAGGGCCACGAGGAGGCGCATAGGCTCGTGAGGGACGCGGGGTTCGATGTGATATCCATGGACGTCTCCGAGATCGAGAAGTGCGATGGGGCGCTGACCTGTCTCTCCATCCTCTTCTGATGGTGCTCGGTCCACGTCTTGGCCGTGCTCCTCCACGTATCCCCACTTGAGGCGGGGGTAGCAGTCCCTGAGGGGCTTCCCCTCCATGTGGAGCCTGCCCAGGTAAATCGATATAAAATCCGGTTCCCCAGTCATACCGATGTTCAATGGTTGATGTAGAGAGACTTTTGGATTCCATCGGCTACCAGCACAAGTCGGTGGTGAGCAGGACCCTCATAGACAAGGAGAAGGGCACCGTCACCCTATTCGCCTTCGACGAGGGTGAGGGGCTCAGCGAGCACACGGCTCCCTACGACGCGTTGGTGTACGTCTACGACGGGAGGGCGAGCATCGTCATCTCGGGTGAGCCCTACGAGGTCGGGGAGGGGGAGACCATCATAATGCCTGCGGATGAACCCCACGCCCTGAGGGCGCTCACGCCCTTCAAGATGATGCTGGTGATGATAAGGTCGTAGGCTCTAGGTTCCTCGGCTCTCTGATGAACAGCGCGGGGAGGATCGAGACCATCGTCACGGCTGCGATGTAGGTGAAGCCCCAGTTGAAGCCGTACCACTCGATGATGTACCCGAATATGACGCTGGAGACCGAGGCCAGCGTGAACCCGATGGTGAAGTAGAACCCGAATATCTGGTCCAGCTGGGAGCGCTCCACGGAGTCGGAGAGGACGCTCTGCACTATCACCGTCTGCACAAGGAAGCCGATGAGGAACAGGAGGGGCGCCATGAGCCAGACCTGGGTCACGTAGTTCAGTGAGAGGTAGCCGACACCGGAGGCCGCCGTGATACCGATTATCAGGGGCTTCCGGTTCATCCTGTCCGAGAGGTTCCCCCAGAAGAAGGGCCCCAATACCCCGCCGAACAGCATGATCGAGTAGAGGAGGCTGGAGGTCGCGGGGGCCATCCCCAGGATATCTATGAAGTAGAGGGGGAGGAAAGCCCTCACCCCCATCCTGAAGGCCATGACGGTGCGCAACAGGCTGATGGACATGACGTTCCGGTTACGCAGGGCCTCCTTGAGCTTACCCCACGTAAGTGAGTCCCTCGTGGTAGCCTCCTCGGCCTCGCTCCCGCGGACGAAGAACAGCAACCCCAGTGATACTACCACGGCTGGGATCGAGAGAATGCTGAACGTCATCCTCCACCCCATGCGGGTGATGAGGTAGGCCGCCAGCAGCGGGGTGAACGTGAACGACAGGGAGGGTATGGCCTGATTCAGCCCCAGCATCCTCCCCCGCTGGGACGGCTCAGCCGTGGAGGAGATCAGCGAGGCGCCGATGGGGTGCTGCGTGCTGCTCCCCACGCCGCCGAGGACCCTAAAGGCTATGAACTGGTGGAATCCCTGGGAGAAGCTCGCCACTATGTTGAACCCCGCGTTGATGAGGTTCCCGGCCCCGACCAGGACCCTGCTCGAGAAGTACCTCCTGAAGAACCCGACGAACATCTGGGGGAACCCCGCCGCGAAGGTGGTCGCGGAGCGGAGGAGGCCGAGCTGGGCGTAGGTTATCCCGAACTCGTCCATCATGTCGGGGTAGAGGATGGGGAGGCCCCCGCTGGCCATGTGGTTCAGGGTGTGGAGGAAGATCACCATGCCCAGCATCCTGTACGAGCCCTTATCGGATGTCTCCTGCTGAGTCATAGTATATCCCTTGGAATGGTAGAGAATGCTGGAGGATGCTTATATGTGATGCTGGGAACGTGAGCGGTTCTTCTGTATCCCAATCCTTTATTTTCTACAGAAGTCGTTCATGTGTCCAATGGACCAGTCACCCCCCAGGGAAAAGAAGCCCCCGTTCAGCACATCCTTCTTCTACGGGTGGGTCATCGTAGCCGTCTCAGCCTTCACCCTATTCTTCTCGGGTCCGGGGCAGACCTACTCCGTCTCCACGTTCATCGACTCGTACATCTCCGAGTTCGGGTGGAGCAGGTCCCTCGTCTCGGGGATGTACTCCATGGGCACACTGGCCGCCGGGCTGACGATGGGGGTCATGGGGAACCTGTTCGACAGACGGGGGCACCGCGTCATGACGACGGTCGTCGCCGTCTCCCTCGGCCTGGCTTGCCTCTGGATGAGCGTGGTGAGCAGCTCGACGATGCTCCTCGTCGGTTTCCTCATGATCCGGCTCCTCGGTCAGGGCTCCATGAGCCTCAGCAGCTCCACCTTGCCGCCCCAGTGGTTCATATCGAGGAGGGGGTTGGCCGTCAGCCTCGCCTCCGTGGGGGGCGTGATTAGCTCCGCCTTCCTCCCTCCCCTCAACACGTGGATCATACGGAACTACGGCTGGCAGATGGGCTGGCGGACCTGGGCGGTCCTCCTCGTCGTGGTCATGGCCCCCGTTGCGTACTTCATCATCAGGGATCGGCCTGAGGACGTGGGCCTCTGGCCCGACGATGTGGAGAGGAGCTGGACGTCTACCGACTCTGGTGGGACCGTCGTCGAGGACGACGCCTGGACCGTACGGGATGCGATGGGGACCCGGAGCTTCTGGCTCCTCCTCTTCTGCAGGATGATCCCTTCCGCCATCGTCACGGGCCTCGTCTTCCATCAGGTCTCAGTCATGGCCGAGGTGGGCCTCCCCGTCGAGGCCGCGGCCCTGGTCCTGAGCGCCATGGCTCTGGTCCGGCTCCCCGTGGTCCTGGTCGCGGGGCAGGTCGCTGACAGGGTGCCCCCTCGTTTCCTGATCGCTGGGGCCCAGGGCGGGCTCCTGGTGGGGATGGCTGCGCTGCTCCTCGCTAGCTCCGTGGGGACCGCTCTCGTCTATGGCGCCATGATCGGAGTGGTCATGTCCTTTGAGATAATCGCCGGGGGCGTCATATGGCCCGAGTACTACGGGCGCCTCCACCTGAGCAGCATACGCGGTGTCTCGATGATGGCTGGTGTCATCGGGTCAGCCCTCGGCCCCCTCCCCTACGGCTTCGCATACGACGTCTTCGGGAGCTACAATCAGGCGATCATCGTCTCCATGGTCTTCCCCCTGCTTGGGATGGTGGCTGCCCTGATGGCGACCCGACCGACCAAGTAACTTT
>JAUWDP010000312.1 GCA_030608725.1 Candidatus Bathyarchaeota archaeon | reverse complement strand
GAGCTGACGACCAGGAGCTTCCTCCTCCCAAGCCTATCAGCCAGTATCCCTCCAGGGAGCTGGAACACTATCCCCGAGATCGTCTCCAGCATCAGCAGGAGCCCCAGCTGCTCCTTTGTGCCCCCCAGCTCCAGAATGTAGAGGCCCCTGTAGGGCCACCAGAGGAAGGCAGTGAACATGAAGAGTGCCTGACTTATGGTGACGACTACCATGTTCCTATTGGAGAAGGTCTCACGCATCACCTTGAGGAACGACACGCTTCCAAGAACACAACCTTAAAGTCAATATAAGGGAAAGAGGGTCCTATATCACCATTTCTGAAGCCCCCCTCTTGGACATCACCGTTTTATATCCGCCAGCTGAACAATATGTGACCTGAAATGAGTTCAGACAGAGACATCTGCTTCGGCAGGAGGAGCTCCACAGTCTGGCCCATCATCATCGGCGTCCTGATAATATTAGCGGGGCTCATCGAGTTGTTCGGGGGCGCCTACGCATGGCTTAACTGGGACACTCTGTGGCCCTACCTCGTGATCCTGCTGGGGCTCCTGATAGCGGGGAACTCGCTGTACAAGCGATGACACATCCAACCCATTATTTCCTTATGCCGTAGACCATACTCCAGAGCAGCTTTCAAGGAGGAGAAAGCGAGCATAATTATCGCGCGCGTCATAGATGGGCAAGGTTGATGTTGACCTTGTTCTTCCCCAGGTCCGGGAACTCGTTCCCCTCTGTAGGCTTCACGTAGAGGTGCGTGTAGCTGACGACCTGGGGCGCGCGCGGCGTATCTATGAGACCTTGTACTTCTCGTAGAGCTTCCTCAGCTTGGCGTTGAGCTCCCTGGCCCTCTCCTCGGACTCGGAGACCTTGAGCACCTCGCACTCGTACCCCACGACCTCACGCATCAGCTCCACGTTCTCCTCGACGAAGACCACGGTCCCGTCGTCCTTCACCCTCTCGATGCCGTCCAGCCTGGCACCGGCCTCGTTTATCTCCACCGCCTCCTCCAGGGACAGCCCCGGGAGCACCACCTCAGCCCCCTCAGCGCTCAGCCGCGTCGGGTAGGCACCGGGCAACCCCTGGGGGCCAGCAACGCATGAGCAGACCTCGCCCGTATTGAAGTAGATGGCCAGGACGTGCTTCAGGAAGGACGCGGCTGTCCTCATCTGGTCCACCACGGGCCCTGTGTACTGGGCCTTGGCGGCGTAGCCGGCCTCGTTGTAGATCCTCGTCATCTTCTCGTTGGGGAATCTCTGGGAGACGTCCTCTCCGTCCACCAAGATATTGAGCCAGTAGGGCCCGTCTAGGCCGGCGGTGTAGTATGAGCCGTGGTGGCCGACGCCGTAGACGGTGACGCTCCTGTAGGGTACCCCCATCTCCCGGGCGACGATCCTCTGTATCCTTGAGCAGGCGAGGTCCATGTTTCCCCCTCCGCAGGCGGGCTCCAGCCCGACCTTGCCGAGGACGACGTTCGTGAGGTCCGGGAAGGCACCGTTCACCACCTGGGTCTCTATCCCCGACCTCTTCACCGCCTCCATGAGCTTGTGGGCGAGGGTGAGGTGGTTGGGGAGCCAGGGCCCGATGGGGGAGATCTTCCTGTAGACATCCATGGGGAGCAGCCGGGTGATCCACCAGGACCCCAGGGATGAGAGATTGCAGACCACCGACGGCCTCACCTCCTTCAGGAGCTCGGCGGTCCCGGGGACGTCGAAGAGGTCTATCTTGCGGAAGCTGAGGTCGGGGTAGTTGCCCATGTTGTGGGCGACGTGGAGGGACTCCTCGACCTCGAAGCGCCCCTTCTCCTCGTTGATGTCCGCCCCGACGACCCTGATATCGCTGAACTTGCTCGCGATGATGTACATCATGTCGTGGCCCACGCTGCCAGCGGAGCCTATTAGCAGGAATGAATCCAATCCGAGACACACCTCAAGAATCCTATCAGGTAAAAGATGATGACCCTGGGCTTAAATGGCTATGCGTGGAACGTGCAGCGGATCAGGCCCTGATGCTCGTATCGTCGAGGTCTGCGGTTCCGTGCCCTAACTCTCGAGCCTCACCTTTTCGTGTTCGGCTCCGATACCCAGAAGCAGCTCTGCTGGAGGTAGTCCTCCTGCCAGTCGCCGGGCCAGTCCCTCATCCTTGAGAGGTTGCTCAGGCGGTCCGCGAACTTCACCATGATGGCCTTCCTCGACTTGAGAACGGGGAAGTAGCGGCCGGTCTCCTTGGTTCCCTGGAACGTGAGCTCCAAGACGAGGTCGGCGATC
>JAUWDP010000138.1 GCA_030608725.1 Candidatus Bathyarchaeota archaeon | reverse complement strand
AGCTATCACGCTCACAATTCCTCTAAAGATACAATAAAATACAGAAAAATAGATATCTCTATAAATTAATAACCCTGTTAACCGATTCCGGGACTCCTTTCACGAAAAGGAGACGAAAAACACCTTTTTGGCCTATAGGGGAGAGGGGGGGTCATACGATAAAGATAGAAGATACCGCCGATCAGTGAAAGCAACCTGAAAAACGCTCCTACCGGATACTATTCATACCAAAAACGTGGTCCTAAGCCACCTATTCAGGGAAAAAAAAATACGGGAGAGCGTAAACCTCAAAGCGAGATCAGTCAGATGTGATCACTATGAACGCCATCCTATGGGAGAAGCTCTCAGAGAGCATCGAATGGGCAGCGGCAGAATTCGACGGAGTCATGGGAGTATCAATAAAGGACCTCACCACGGGAGATGTCCTCTCCGTGAACGGGGACGAGCAATTCCTGGCCGCCAGCTCCATCAAGATACCCCTACTCATCGAGCTCTACAAGAAGGCGAAGGCGGGAACCCTAGACCTCGACAAAGAAGTCGCCGTCCCTGATGACGTCAAGGTCGGTGGCACAGGAGTCATCAAGGAGCTGGGGGACGTCACGCTGACCCTCCAGGACCTCACCACACTGATGATCACCGTCAGCGACAACACAGCCACGAACATGCTCATCAACGTCGCAGTCATGGACGACGTGAACGCCACCATGAAAGAGCTAGGCCTCAACGTGACACGGCTCCTCAGGAAGATGCAGGACTACGAGGCCATCGCAGAAGGGAAGGAGAACTACTCGACACCCAACGAGTTCACGCGCCTCATGGAGATCCTCCACACCGGCGAGGGGCTGGACCCCTGGATAGCAGAGCAGACCCTCGCCGTCCTCAAGAAGCCTAAGACCACCACCATCAACAGGCTCCTCCCCTACGATGTGGAGATCGCCAGCAAGTACGGCAACATGAGGAACTCCTACTGCGACGTCGCCCTCGTCTATCACCCCCAGAGCCCCTACATCATATCGGTCATGACCAAGTACATCCCCACGGACGACATCAGGAAGCAGAGGACCATCGACGCCATCTCCAAGGTGTCCAAAGCGACGTACAACCACTTCAACGCCACACCATAGACAGTCACCCAAAAAAAGAACGAGCTAAATCCCGCCAATCTCAGTCTAACGTATGGACAGCCGTAATAGAGCCAGCATCATCCAAGCCATCATAGCAGGGATCACCATAATCGCAATGACCTGGGGAACACGCTACAACTGGCCCGACTTCGTCCACGTGAAACACGGTCTGCCCCTGACATGGGGGGTCCACACTCTCTCCACCATCGTAGGCCCCGTCGACACGTGGGAGCTAAACCTCGTAGCCCTGACCCTCGACCTGGCCCTCTGGTTGGCCCTCATCCTCCTAACGTTGATATATCTATCCAGAAAGTTCGAATGAGGCGAAAGGCCCTCCACGAAGGGCTTAATATCACCACACAATACTCAGAAGAATATAGGTGGAAGATGTGAACGCCTCTAAGGCAATCCTCGAGATGCTCAAGGGCTACGGCGTGAGCCACGTATTCGGCCTCCCAGGGGAGACCACCCTCAACCTCTACAAGGAGTGGCACGACTACCCCAAGATAAGACACGTCCTAGCACGCGACGAGCGAAGCTCCGTATTTATGGCCGACGGATACGCCAAGCTCAGCTACAAGCCCGGGATCTGCGAGGGCCCCAGCGTCGGAGCCACCCACATGCTCCCCGGCATCGCCGAGGCCTACAAGGCCTCCATCCCCATGATCGCCCTCACATCCGACATCCCCCTCCACCTCGAGAAGAGGAACATGCTCACCGGCATCGACCAGACAGCCCTATTCCAGGGGATCACGAAGGAGACAATCACCATCACGGACCCATCCGAGATCCCCCACACGATCCGCCGGGCATTCAGGCTGGCCACGACAGGTAGGCCGGGCCCCGTACACATCAGGCTCCCCATGGACATCCTCGGATCGGAAATAGAGGACCCCGACCTCCACGTCCAGGCCGACTTCGCCAAGTACCCAGGCCACAGGCCCACGGCCCAAGAGGACAAGATACGAGAAGCTGTCAAGCTGCTGGGCCAGGCGGAACGCCCAGTAATCGTCTGCGGTCAGGGAGTCCTCTGGTCCCAGGCCTGGGACGAGGTCCAGACTCTCGCGGAGCTCTATGACATACCCGTGGGCACCACAATAAGCGCCAAGGGCAGCATGCCAGAGATCCACCCCCTCTCCATCGGCGTCACCGGCGCACGGGGAGGAACATCCATCTCCAACAGAGTGGTCACCGAGGCAGACACGATACTCTACATAGGATGCAGCACCGACTCCGCCTCGACAGACAAGTGGACCATCCCCCCGCTCGACACCAAGGCGAAGATCATCCAACTCGACATCAGTGAGGCCGAGATAGGGAACAGCTACCCAGTCCAGGTAGCCCTGATCGGCGACGCCAAGGCGACCCTAAGGAAGATGATAGAGATCTCATCCCCCAGGGCAGGAAGCGTCGACGAGCCCCCCCGGATCAAGGCCATCAGGGAGGAGGAGAGGGAGTACATGGAGTACATCGACGAGATATCACGCTCCGACGAGACCCCCATCCACCCCCTCAGATTCATCAGAGAGCTGGAGGCCACCGTCCCCGACGACCACGTCATCGTCGCCGACGTCGGCGTAAGCGCCATCTACACCTCAACATACTACAAGGCCACAAGGAGCGGACGCAGCATCCTGTTCAACTACGCCATGGGAGCCCTAGGCTACGCCATCCCCGCCTCCGTGGGCGCCCGCTTCGCCAGGCCCGACAGCTGCATCGTCACCCTCGTCGGTGATGGCAGCTTCGGATTCACCGCGGCGGAGCTCGAGACCATCAGCAGGGTCGGAGGCAACAACAACATCATCCTGTACAACAACCAGAGCTATGGCTGGATCAAGGCCGCTGTCACCTTCTCCCACGGCCTCGAGTACTCCGACTTCGCCACCAACTTCAAGCCCATCGACTACACCAAGATAGCCGAGGGATTCGGCCTCAGAACCTACAGGGCGGACGACCCCAACGAGCTCAGAGCAACCCTCAAGGAGGCCCTCACCCTGAACGAACCCACATTCACGCTGCTCAAGGTACAACCCGAGAACAAGCTAGTACCCCCCGTACCATCGTGGATCAAGAAAGCGAGAGACCTCGGAATACGCCACGTAAGGTAAAAACAAGGGAGAAAAAAGGAGATTCAGGCCCTAGAGGACCAGACGGTATACCAGTGCCGTAGAGACCGCTCCCTGCGGTCCCCCGTCGACTCATGGAAATCAGGATAGCCATCGTAGGCCACCGCCTCCTCCATAGACGCGCCCTCCCCGATGAGCCTCCCCATCTCGTCCCTCACCGCCTCGAACCACTCCAGCTGCACCCTGAACTCCTCCTTACCGCAGAGGGAACCATGACCCGGGACACAGACATCCCAGTCCATCCCAAGGATCCGCTTAAAGGCCTCGATCCAGACATCAGGATCAGCCGTCGGATCTCCCGCCCACGGAAAAGTCCCCGCGAACATCAGGTCCCCCGCGAACAGCACACCCTCATCCGGGACGTGGACTACCGACGAGCAGTCCGAGTGCCCTCCCAGGTTAATTATCTCGACGTCCCCTAGGACGTACCTCTCCTCGAACACCTCCGTCGGGAGCACGATCCTCAGCCCCTCGAACAGCCACGCCCTCTCAGGCCTGTTCTGCCTGATGTCCTCAAGCATCCCCTCCAGGTTACCGGGGGCCCACTCAGCCGCCAGGCTGGCCTCCATCTTCTCCCTAAGCCGCCTGTGTGACACGATCACGCAGTCCTCGAATGCCTGGTTCCCGAAGACGTGATCCCCGTGCACGTGGGTGAGCAGCAGATGCGAGACTGGCAACTCCGAGACCGAGGGAATGCTCTCCCTGAAGTCGTAGGCGGACACAGGATACTGGGCGTCCACGGCCACCACCGAGTCATCCATCACCACGACCCCCACATTTCCTCCCGTCTCACCATCGCAGTTGGCGTAGACCCTCTCAGAAACCTTGTTAAGCCTCAAACGTAACACCAACCACCAATAACCCATAAGACCGTAAATCAGTTCTGGTCAGGACCCCAGCCCAAGAAAACATCACCTAACCAACCAAGTAATAAGAAAAATAATGGAAATAGGATAACAGTGTAGATAATACTAAACCTAGTATCTTCTCCTGTCTCTGCCGCCGCCACGGTCCCTACCGCGGCCGTAACCCCTCTGCTGCTCGAACACCTTACTCGAAAGGTTGTTCTCAAGGTTTACGTCGTCGAAGGGGGCCTCGTCGATCACCTCATAGCTTCCATAGCGGCCCAAATTCAGGCGCATGGAACCCTTGAAGAGA
>JAUWDP010000033.1 GCA_030608725.1 Candidatus Bathyarchaeota archaeon | reverse complement strand
TATGCTGACGTCAAGGGGAACCTGGGATTCAGCCTTAAGGGAAAAGGCGTCCTCGGTCAGTGGAGGAGGAGGTAGTCGACGACTCCCTCCAGCTTATCGAAGGCGACCTCGTTCTCGATGAACATCGGCTCCCCCGGGTAGTTGGCCGATGTCATCACCCAGTTTCGCCCCCTTGGGAGCGATGACGACGCAGCGCCCGCTCTCGAGGAGTTCCTGCCCCTCAGGTGTGTTGGAGTCAACGTAGTCGAGTTTGTGCCCGAACTGCCTGTAGATGTCGCTTACTTTGGTGGCGTTCTTCGCGGTGACCACGGGGAGGTTGGTCATCCTGTTGAATATGCTTATGATCTCCTGGGCGTTCCCGAGGGCGTCGCTGCGGAACGCGGGGACGTAACCTGCGGGGATCGCCTCCATCACGGCCCACCGGATCATATCGAGGGCGACCTCCTTCCTCGGGGGGAACTTGAACTGGGGGGCCCCGAAGGTGGTCTCGATGATGAGGAGGTCGCAGTTGACGGCCCTCGCCGGCTCCATGGTGTAGCTGTTCCCCATGCTGATGTCCCCGGTGTAGAGGACTGTGCCCTCAGGTGTGGAGACCTCGTACTGGACGCTGCCGAGGACGTGGCCCGCGTTGAGGGGCCGGACCTCGATCTCCCCGATCTTCACCTTGTCCCCGATGGTGACTTGCTTCCAGTTGTTGAGCCCCTTATAGTTGAGGGCCTCGAGGAGCCTGTAGGTGGGCTCAGTGGCGTACTTTACGGGCTCGGGGTTCTTGAAAGAGGAGGCGTGGTCTCCGTGGGCGTGGGTGACGAAGATGGGGAGGTCTGTCACCTTTCGACCGGGGTCCAGGGCGATCCCGTCCTCCCCGTACTCGACGAAGACCCCCCTGCTCTGCCTAACGGTTAACGCCACACAGCCGACCTCAATCTCATGGATGATTACTCGGAATCAGGATTGTTCTAGTTACACCGTACGGGGATTATTAATCCATGTGTCGATCCCGCGGGGAAACACGCTCCAACCCCTCCAATGAGAGGAGTCTTGAAGGGTTAACCCGTGGATAGCATCAGGATCGCCCGGGCGAGGTCCCCCTCCGCGTCTTCGAGGGCGACTCGGGCTCTGTCGACGCTGACGTTGGCCTGTTGAGCGACGAGGAGCACGTCTTCCTCGGGGATGTCGAGTTCCGGTTCCTTCTTGGTCTCTGTTGCGGTGCCGCCTGTGATCTGGTACATCTTCTGGCCCTGCATGTTGATGGAGGTGACGGCGGCCCCCTCGATAACGATCTCCCGCTTGGGGCCCTTGAGGGTGACGGTCTCGATGTCACCGAGTTCGTCCATCTTCATGCCCATCTGCTTCATCATGCGGCGGGCGCGCCTAGAATTGACCCTGGACAATGCCTTTCACCGAAGGAATGGGAAAGAGGGAATTTAAGCGATGCTTCTCGAGGCAGCCTCGAGGGTGTTCGCGAGGAGCATCGTTATGAGGAGAGGCCCGACGCCCCCGGGCACCGGTGTGATAGCCTCGGCCACCTCGGCGACGGCCTCCGTGTCCACGTCCCCGTAGACCTTCTTACCCTCGTAGTTGTTCCCGTTGTCGATAACGATGACCCCGGGCTTCACCATGTCTGCCGTAACTGCGTGCTTCTGGGAGAGCTCAGTACAGAGGACATCCGCTTCCTTCACCAGCTCCGGCATCCTCGGGTCGTCCTTACCGAAGAACGTGGCCTGGACACCCAGGTTGGAGAGGTGCGCGATCAGCGGCTTCCCCAGCCAGTTGGTGGAGCCGGCGATGACCCAGTGCTTACCCTCGGGGTCGAGGTCATAGCGCCTGAAGAGTTCGAGTATCGCGTCGACGCCGGCGGGCAGGAACGAATCCTCGCCTAGGAGGATCTTCCCCAGAGTTGAGGGGGAGATCCCGTCGACATCTTTCTCGGCTGTGACCGCCTCCACGATGGCCCCCTCTTCTAGCCCCTCGGCTACAGGGAGCTGGACCAGGACCCCGTGGATCTCCGGGTCGCTGCAGAGCCCCTCGACGAGCTCCACGACCTCCTCGGTGGTGGTCTCCTCGAGGTGGTGAAGGCGGGCCTCGATGCCTATTCGCTCCGCTCGCTTCACCTTCATCCTGACGTAGCGGCGGCTGTACTTGTCCGTGCCCGTGAGGACCATCGCCAGGGTGGGGGTGACTCCCTTGGCCTTCAGTTCGTCGACCTTGACCTGGAGCTCCTCCATGATGGTGGCGGAGGTCTCTTTCCCGTCCAGGATTATGGCCATCTCAGCTCAGCCCTTTGATGACGCCGTCCTCGTCGATGTCCATGTCGTTGGCGGCTGGCTTGCTCGGGTGGGCGGGCAGCGTGCTGATGTCCCCGCAGTAGGCCACGATGAATCCTACGCCGGTGCTCGGCTTGAGCCTGACGATGGGAAGCACGTAGCCCTCCGGCGGCATACCCAGTATCCTTTGGTTGTCGGTTAGGCTCAGCGGGGTCTTGGCCATGCAGATGGGCATCTTCTCGGCGCCCAGCTTCTTGATCTTCCTCAGATCCCTCCTAGCATTAGCCGATAGCTTGATGTCGGCCACTTTGTACATGTTCGTGGCGATGGTTCTAATTTTCTCGTCGACCGGCATATCCAGCGGGTAGAGGTGGTGGAAGTCGCTCCCCTTCTCAACCTCCTTCAGCACAAGCTCTGCTAGTTCTTTACCGCCGGGGCCCCCCTTCAAGACAGTGTCGGTGAAAGCCGCAGCTACGCCCCCCTCCTTCGCCCAGTTAAGGACCACGTCGATCTCCTTCTGGTCGTCGGTGTAGAAGTGGTTCATGCAGACGACCACTCGCAGGCCATGCTTCCTGGCGTTGTCTACCGCGTTGGCGAGGATAGGTAGACCTTCCTTCACCTTCTCTGGGTTGGACTCCTTGAGCTCGCGGTACTTAACGCCCGCGTGCCTCTTCAGCGCCTTGATTGTGGCTACTACCACAACCAGATCGGGCTTCAATCCACCCGCCCGGGCGGCGATGTTGCAGAACTTCTCCATGCCCAGGTCGGCTCCGAAGCCGGGCTCCACAATGACGTAGGGAGCCAGCTTGAGGGCCGTTTTGATGGCGGCCAAGCTGGGGCAGCCATGGGCAATGTTGGCGAAAGGCCCGCCGTGGATTATAGCCGGTGTGTTCTCAAGGGTCTGCACCAAGTTGGGCTTCACCGCCTCCTTCATGAGGATAGCCATGGCGCCTACACCGCCGATCTCCTTAGCCTTCACAGCATCGCCCTTGCCGTTGTAGGCGACTGTGATCTCACCCATCCTCTGCTTGCAGTCCATCAGGTCGCTGCTGATGGCGTGGATTGCCGCTATCTCACTGGCCGTAGTGATCTCGAAGCCCGTCTCATAGGGAACCCCACCGTTCTTGTCGCCGAGGCCCACGACGATCTTCCTTAGGACCCGGGATTCAATGTCCAGTACACGCTTCCACATGACCGACTTTAGGTCGATGTCCAACTTGTTACCGCGGAACACGTGGTTCTCCATGAGGCTCGTCAGAAGGTCGTGGGCGCAGGTTATGGCGTGGAGGTCGCCGGTGAAGTGGATGTTAATGTCCTCCATGGGCAGGACCTGGGCGTATCCGCCGCCTGCCGCGCCACCCTTGATGCCGAACACGGGACCGAGGCTCGGCTGGCGCAGAACCACTATGTTCTCCGTGCCTATATGGCCCATAGCCTGGGCGAGGCCAACGGCCATCGTGGTCTTGCCCTCGCCGGTCTTCGTCGGCGTCACTGCTGTGACTATGATCAGCTTCCCATCGGGCTTGTCCTTCCTATCACTCAGCACACTGGGATTGATTTTCGCCTTATACTTCCCGTAGAGTTCGATGTCGTCCTCGGTCAGCCCGAGGCCAGCAGCGATCTCGGTGATCGGTTTAAGCTTGGCGCCTTGTGCAATCTCAATATCCGGTGGTATTGCCATCTTGTCTCAACTCATCCTGATACGCAAGTAGTATCTTAAGAGTTTTATTCAAGGGCAAAACTACGTATTCTTGGGTGTTTAGATGGTTAAAGTTACTATACTCAAGACAGGATACATTGGGGCCACCACGCTTATCGACGCTCTTCTCGATGAGCGAGCCTCCCGGAAAGATATCTCTGTCAGAGTCGTCTCTTCAGGATGCAAAATGGACGATGATGAGGCAATGGACGCAGCAAAGATTGCTGCATCAGTTCCTACAGATCTCTACGTCATCATCTCCCCGAACGCGGGTCTCTCTGGGCCCACTAAGGCTAGGGAGATAATCAAGGAGACGGGGAAGCCCATCATAGTTGTATCAGACGAGCCCTCAAGGAAAGCAGCTAGGGCCCTCCCAGAGGAGGGGATAGGATACATCGTGCTCTACGGCGACCCCATGATCGGGGCCAAGAGGGACTTCCTCGACCCGGTGGAGATGGCCCTCTTCAACGCTGACGCAATAAAGGTCCTCGCAGTGACAGGCGTCTTCCGTCTTCTCCACACGGAGATAGACAGGGTCATCGAGGAGATAAAGAAAGGCGAGGAGCCCAAGCTGCCCGAGGTCGTGGTCAACAAGACCAAAGCCCTGGAGTACAGCGGACTCAACAACCCCTATGCGCGCGCGAAGGCGATGGCCGCCTTCGAGGCCGCTCGACGGGTCGCAGTTCTGGATACCGAGGGATGCTTCAAGACGGAGGGAAGGGAGAACTACATGCCTATCATCGCTGCCGCTCACGAGTTGATGAGGAGCGCTGCACAGCTAGCCGACGAGGCGAGGGAGATAGAGAAGGCGAACGACTCCGTCAGGCGAGTGGCTCACTTCCGCAGCGGGGAGCTGAGGGAGAAGGACGGCTTCCTGGAGAAGTACAGGAAGTAGAAGTCAGCCATTTCTACCCCTCCTGGTCCTGACAGCCACACCGGTGCCGAAGGCTAGCATCTCCTCCGCGTTGAGGAGAGCTCGACCGACGGCCAGCACCTCCTTTTTCGAGTTCAGGATTAACACCTCATCCCCTGGGCGGATATCCTCACCTGCTGCGACGACGTGCTTTGCGAAGACGTTCTTCCCATTGGAGGGGAACTCGGACACGTCATCCATGATTGTAACGGTGTAGCCTAGTTCTGGCATCCCCGATAGAAGCCTCTCTGCCCCTTCGATGGTCAGTGTGAAGAGGCTGTCAGAAGCCCTGAGGGACGCCAGGAGAGCGCCATGCAAGCGCGCAAACCTCAGCTTCCCCGTGTTCTTGGATCGTTCAACCTCAACCTCATCTGAGAAGAGGGCGGTTCCGCTCCGACTCCCGAACTGGTAGTCTGCTATAGACCTGATACGCCTCAGCTCGCCGACCATACAACAGTTGAGAGGCGCTGAGCATTTATAGCCGATTCGCCCCCCATCTTACTGGGATATAAGATGCTCTGTGAAGTCTGCGGGGCCGAGATCAGAGGGGAGCCCTACTACAGGATTATCGAGAGAGGGAGGATGACCGTCTGCGGGAGATGCGCGAAGTTCGGCTCCACCGATTGGGATCCATCAAGACCTCAGCTCCGGAGGAAAAGTGCTAGACCCGCGCCGAGGCGCCCCAGAAACGAGATGGAGGCAGCCGAGGTCATGGAGCTCGTGGCTGATTACGGAATTATGATTAAGAAGGCGAGGCAGAAGAAAGGGCTCAGCGTTGAGGACTTTGCACGCATGATTAGCGAGAAGGAGTCGGTGGTAAAGAACCTTGAGCGGGGGCAGTTCACTCCAGACTCCAAGCTGGTACGCAAGATAAAGAACACTCTCCAGGTTGATGTCCTCGAGGCCCCGGAGACTGGTACTCGGACACAAGTCACATCGAGGCCGACATCAGGGAGGACCCTCGGCGACCTCCTCAAGGAAACTGAAAAGTCCGAAGACGACGATGAAGGCTAGTCGAACGGTCCCGAACTCCATCTCCCACCCATATGACAAACGTAAATCGGTGTAAGGATGTCCAACACGAGGAAGGTAATCCTCCTTACCGGCGTACCAGGCGTAGGCAAAACGACAATAGCCTCCCTGCTCAGTGAACGCCTCAAAGGAGTCCACGTAAACCTCTCCGAGCTGGCCCTGGCAGAAGGATTAGTGACCGGTTACGACAGTAAGAGGGAGACCTCAATAGTCGATTTGGAGAGGACGACGACAAAACTCATGGAGATAATCCAGGAGGGACAGGACCCATTGGTTATCGAGGGGCATTTCTCTCAGGATGTCGTCTCACCTGAAAGGGTGTCCAACGTCTTCGTGCTCAGAAGGGCACCCTGGAGGCTCAAAGATGAACTGGAGTCCCGAGGATATAGTCCCGAGAAGGTGAAGGAGAACGTCGAAGCGGAGCTCCTCGACGTCTGCCTCGTCGAGGCCATCGAAGCTTACGGGAATGAGAAGGTCTGTGAGTTGGACACAACAGGTGTAGAAGCCGACGAGATCATCGAGACAATTACAGCCGTACTCAGAGGCGAGAGGTCATGTGAGATTGGGATCGACTGGTTGAGTCATCCTGAGTCTAGGGAGCTCCTGGGAGGTGAGGCCCAATCTACGTCGTCGTAAGATGCCTCCGTTGCGGGAACTTGGTCCTCGGAAACAGGAGGTATAGAACCAGATCATGCCCAAGTTGTGGTCATCGGAACGACCTTCACAGCTTAAGAGCACTTGGTAAGGCTGATTCCCCTCAAGACGCGGTAGCCCTCATACAGTCCATGAAAAAGATGGAAGCCGAAGGAGACCACATCTAATAGATCTTATCCTCGGCTTTCCCAATACATCCAAAAAAGTTTCCCATTTTTATATGACGTTGTTATAATCACTTAGGGCAGGTATAAAGAATGGCCGCTGTAGCGAGCAGGAAGTTCTTCGAGGAGCTGGGACAGCTGGTCGGAAAGCCCGTGAGAGTAGAGGACACTAGAGATAAGGTGTATGACGGCGTCCTCCTCGGCTACGACAGCAACACCATGACCATCTGCCTCGGGGACGTGCCAGGCGAACAGGGAACAAAGATACACAGGGTGTTCATCTACGGATCCACGGTCGCGAGAATATCAGCGTCCGAACGCCCCTTCAACCTTGCAGGCCTCGCGGAGAGGCTGGAGAGGGTCTTCCCAAACATGATCAGGACCTTCACGGACGCGAGCATCATAGTCGTCATGGACAAGATACGGGTCAACGAGACCGGAGTGGTAGAGGGTAGCGGCCCGGCGGCTGACAGGGTCAGGGATATCTACCAGAGGTTCATCAGCGAAACCAGCTAGCACTGAACACTTTCCATAATTTCTTTTAGTTGAATTCTCTAAGAATTCGGGTTCTTGCCAGCCACCAAAATGAAATACCCCCCTTTGGGCTTAATGTTTGAGTGCTATGTCCTTCGAGTTGCGGGATAGGGACCTCCTAGGCAGGATAGGCAGGTTAAACACCAAGGGGGGAGCCGTGGAGACACCGGCCTTCATGCCCGTCATAAACCCCGTCTCACAGGTAGTGTCTCCACGGAGGATGAGGGAGGAGTTCGGATGCGAGATCCTCATCACCAACTCCTATATCATAAAGAAGCACTTCGGGGACCAACCAGATCTCAAGGTACATCAGCTACTCGACTACGACGGCGTCATAACCACCGATTCAGGGGCCTACCAGATACTGGTATACGGAGGAGTCGAGACCTCACCCGACGAGATTATAAGATTCCAGCAGAGCATCGGCTCGGACATAGCGGTCATACTGGATATTCCGACGGGGTGGAACGTCCCCCGCGAGAATGTGGAGTGGACCGTCGAGGAGACGCTGAGACGGGCTGAGGCAGCCCTCCCCCTAATCGAGGGGGATGATACGCTATGGGTCGGCCCCGTCCAGGGGGGAGCCCACCTCGACCTAGTGGAGAGGTCAGCTCAAAGGATAGGGAAGATGCCCTTCCCCATTCACGCCCTTGGGAGCCCGACCGAGGTCATGGAGAACTACAGGTTCACAGTGCTCGTGGACATGATAATGGCCGCAAAAAGGAACCTCCCCCCGGATAGGCCCTTTCACTTGTTCGGAGCAGGGCACCCCATGATGTTCAGCCTAGCTGTCGCCCTGGGATGCGACCTATTCGACTCAGCCGCATACGCCCTCTACGCAAAAGCCGGACGCTATCTAACCACCTTGAGGACTATGAAGCTCAAGGACCTCAGATACCTCCCCTGTTCATGCCCGATTTGCCGCAAGTACGGTGCGGAGGAGCTGAAGGGGATGATCAAGGGGGAGCGTGTCAAGGCACTCACCGAGCACAACCTCCACGTCACCATGACCGAGATGGAGACCGTGAAGCAGGCGATCGTGGAGGGAACCCTATGGGAGCTCATGGAGGTACGGAGCAGAGGACATCCAGCGTTGGCCTCTGCGATGAAGGGGTTGGACAAGTATAGAGACTTCCTGGAACGGGGCAGCCCATCCTACAAGGGACGAGGAGTGTTCATCTTCGACTCCGTGGGGCTGGCGAGACCCAAGGTGACGAAACACCTCAGACGACTCGAAGAACAGTTCATACCCTCTTTGAGTCAGAAGAATGTGGTCCTGATACCTGCTCCGCCTAAGAGACCCTACAACAAGACACAGGAGTACAAGTCCCTTGCGAGAAGGCTGAGGAATGAGCTTGACGACTCGGAGAACGTACAGATCTGCTTCTACTCAGC
>JAUWDP010000333.1 GCA_030608725.1 Candidatus Bathyarchaeota archaeon | reverse complement strand
CTCCCCGTCAACGGACGGATCGAAGCGGAAGCACCGGACCAAGGCCACGCCCCGCTCGACCCTCGGCTTCGTCACGGTCAACCCCTCCCAAGCGTCGAGGATACGACGGGAACCGCCGTCAGCTCCAGCCCCCCACGCCCCATACGCACGACCAGGTTCCTCAGCCATTGCTCATCATCCCGAAGAGGATGATCAACGCGCCGGTGGAAGCCCCTGCTCTCCTCCCTCATCAACGCAGCCCGTGCAGAGGCCTCAACGCAGATCAGGAGGCTCTCCAGAGAGAGGCAGTCCATCCACTCCCGGTTGAACCTACGACTCTCGGTACCAGAGACGCCGACGCCAGGCAGGAGGTCAACCCGCATGCGCCCCAGCTCCCCCACGGCCTCCCTGAGACCCGGACCACTCCTATGAAGGGAGAGATGCCTCGACGTGACACGCCTTACACTCCTCCTGAGCTCGGAAGGGCCGACACCGCCATCCTTCCCCAAGGGCGCGAGCAACCTATCCCGGAGGCCCACCAAAAACGCCTTCCCGGGCCTCAAGGCAGGGTGACCTCCAGCGTAGTCCGCCGCGTTTTCACCTGCTAGACTCCCCTGCACCATCGCCTCTGAGAGGGCTGATGCGACCCGGCGGGCACCGAAGAGACCTCCAGAGGCCTCCCCTGCAGCGTAGAGCCCGGGGACAGAGGTCTCCGTCCTCTCGTTCACCTTCACGCCCCCGTTACAGTAATGGAAACCAACAGCGACCTCGAAGGATGTCCCTGAATGATCCCACTCCTGCAGGAGGGAGCCCATCTTTACGTATCCGTCTCTAACACATTCCTCGGGGTTCTGCAAGTAGACGCCCCCGTGGACGCCTACCCTCCCCTCCGAGACCTCCTCGGAGACCCGGCGGGACGACTCCATCAGCCCTCCCTCCTCCCCAGGGACGACCTCATCCCCCTCCGAGTTCACGAGACCCCTGGACGCCATCCAGTCCCATATGAAGTTATCTCTAGAGCCCATGGGAGGCCAGACCATGTACCGGTCCATGAAGGTCCCGAACTCCATGTCCACCAGCTCTGCCCCAGCCCTGATGGCCATCGCCTGCCCGTCCCCCGTCAGCTCGTCGGAGCCCCCTGAATGATAGGCCATCTGCCATCCACCAGTCGCTATCACCGTTGCTCGGGCGCCGACGCCAACAAGACCCCCCGACATCGTGTCCACGCCCGCCCCTCCCACGCATCTCCCCTCCGCCATCAGGAGATCGATGACCCTCGTGTCCTCCAGCACCTTCACGTCGCTGCTAACGATGCCCCTGATCATCGTGGAGGCGATGTCCCTGTTCAGGGCGATGACCCCACGGGGAAACCTAGAGCCGTGGGCGAAGTCGATGCTACTGATCCTGAGGCCCAGGTCCATGAGGCGCTTCATCCTCCTCGGGGCCTCCGAGACGTAGACGTCCACCATCCGCTGGTTGTTAATGTCCTCCCCCTCCGAGAGGACGTCCTCTCTGAAGAGGAGAGAGGTATCCCTCACGTCAGGGGGCTGGGGCCCCAGATCGTCGAGGCCGAGGACCGTGGAGATGCTGGCGCTGTCCACCATAAAGTCAGCGCCGCCAGGTCCTCCGCCCAATGGGGTGCACCCACTCCTCCCCACCTTTCCATCCACAGCCAAGATGACACCCGCCCCAAGCTCAGAAGCCTCTATCGCCGCCATGAATCCAGCCAAGCCGCCCCCAATGATCAGGACGTCAGTCTCGTGATAATCGTCGAAAAACTCGGAGATTTTTCACACCTCTCACTACAGATAAGCAGCCCAAGAGCCTAAAGCATTGTGGGCGTGACGAAATAGATGCTGAAATAGGATTTTTAAATGTGGCTGGGCCGTCAAGGAGTGACTGGTAATTAGGAGGTGGATGTGACCCCTGCCCTCACCAGCTCTTTGAACCTCTCCTCAGTGATCCCGAGCAGCTCCGTGAGCACCTCCCTGCTGTGCTCTCCGAGGAGGGGCGCATAGCTCTCCACGGTCCCAGGGGTCTCGGAGAACTTTACGGGGAAGTTGATCTGCTTGATCCTACCAGCC
>JAUWDP010000027.1 GCA_030608725.1 Candidatus Bathyarchaeota archaeon | reverse complement strand
CAAGATGCCCAGTATCACCTCAGAGCTCGTGAAGAGGGGCTACGGAGAGGAGGATGTTCGCAAGATCCTGGGCGGGAACCATCTGAGGCTGATTAAGCAGGTGATAGGCTAGTACTCTTACTCAACATTTGCACGGAGATTGTAGTTTCTACTCAAGGTTTTTACTCTGTCCTTCAGTGTGGAGTCTTAGAGATGTCAAAGACGGAGTTGAACGAGGACCAAAGAAGCATCCTCAAAGCCCTCTACAAACTAGCTGAACCCTCAGGGTGTAAGGCAATCGGCGATGCCTCCCAACTTAACTGGAGGAGCGTCATGGGGAAGATGCGTGGACTCAGCAGCCAAGGGCTCGTTGAGAAACCTGAGAAGGGAAAGTACGTCATCAGCGAGAAGGGCAAAGAGGAAATCTCCTAATTTCCCATTTTTTCGTGGATGCACGTGGATTAATACATTTAATTACTTGACCGTGAGAGTTTTTCAGGTAGGTGTTAAGGTCATGGTTTATTGCACCAAGTGTGGAGCCGAGAACGAGGAAGGAGCATCGACCTGTGTAAGCTGTGGCGAGTCTCTTCAGACCTCTCGCGTTAGGAGAAGGGGCTGGGAGGATGAGCTGGAGGTCCGGGCGGAGGAGTTCGGCGAACGGGCTGAGCAATTCGGTAAGCGCATGGAGCGCGAGTGCTTTGGGCTTCCTGAGGGTAACACGATCATCGGCGTACTGTTCGGGCTTGCCATCATCCTCGTGGGCGCGCGTGAGCTGTTTGACTGGAATATCGATCTCGGGCCTTTTGCAGCCATAGTTGTAGGCGTGCTCATAATCGCTGGGGCCCTGTACAAACAGATAAAGGGAAGACCCTGATCACGCGCAACCTAATTATTATAGTCTTCTAAACTCTTATACGGTGGTTTTTTGGGTCTCGCATATGTCCTCATAGGCGTTGAGATCGGTGCAGGTGAGGAAGTTCTGAGGGAGCTCCGGGGGATGACTGAGGTGAAGGAGTCGTACGGGGTGTACGGGGTCTATGATATCATTGTCAAGGTTGAGGCTGAGGACATGTCGAGTCTCAAGGATGTTATTTCCTCGAAGATCCGGCGGATAGACAGGGTTCGTAACACGGTTACGATGATCATCAGTGAATGAGAAATGGTGCGCGCGCACTAGGTATGATTTGTTGATGGACCGTTCCGATTCTATCATTCTTCTATACTTAAGAATCGGGATAATGGAAGAAACATCATCCTAAAATGGGTAGACGGCGCGCGCGATTGAGCTACTGTTTCTGAAGACCATACGCATCATATTATAGTGGATAGGGGCAGCCGGCCCTTGACTATATGATCATAAGGTGGATAATATCGTAGATAACCCAGAAAAATTTCTTAATGTGCTCTGTGTTCACGCGCGCGAAAGAAGGGGAACTGAAGCGGAGAACGTTAAGAGGGCGGTAACGTCTTGAGGTAGGACTCCAATCCACCTCAGATCGCCATAGACATGCATCGGCCAGAAGGGAACCGCTAGTAGAACTGAGACCAGGGGGCTGAACGTAATCTCCTTTCCAATGTATCGAAGAAAGACCTCAGCAGTTATCCTATACGCGATTCCACCGGCAATGTAGGCTATGACACCTATCTTCACAGTTTTTCCGAGATTTCTGAGAAAGGCCATTGAACATCTACTGCACGAGTTCACCCTCGTATGGGGCGCATCGCACCTTAAGCATTACGCGCGAGCATGCCTAGTAAATTAACTCGTTTTCCAATAGTATTCCACGAATTTTCTCTGCGGCCTCGTGGACCTGCTCCTCCCTCTTGGCCCCCGTTATCACGAGCCTTCCCGAGGAGAATATCAATATGACGACTTTGGGCTCCTTCATCCTGTAGACTGCGCCGGGGAACTGCTCAGGCTCATACATTATGTTGTCCAGCACCATCGACCCCTCCTCGAGGTCCACTTGTCCGTGAATGTCAGCGGAGGCGACCATGTTCGTGACCTCGATCTCCGGCTTCCCTAGAATGATGATGCCCTCCTTCTTCAGCTCCCGAACCACCTTGTTAATGGCTCTATGGGCTATCTTCTCCGACTTGGCGCCGGTGCAGACCATCTTCCCCGAGTTGAATATGAGGGTAGCAGTCTTAGGGCTCTTCAGCCTGAAGACGAGGCCCGGGAACTTCTTGGGCCTGTACTCGACGTTCCTGAAGACCTTCATGATGGAGAGGAGGTCGAACTTCTGGTCGAGGGATGCGACGGCGACGACGTTCTGTATCTGGACCTCAATTTCGCTCATCGGGGTTCACAATGAGATGGACGCAAGTCAGGATAACTCTTACCCTCAGGAGCTATTTGGTTCTGTGGATCCGGCATAGAATCTTAGTGTCCCAGCCTCGATCCTCGTCCGTGTGGGCCGCGTAAGCCTCGGCTGCCCTCCCGCTCCTCCTCGCCATGCACTCATAACAGAGAGGGTGGCGCGGGTCTCAAGGTCCGTCGCAGGAGCGGCAGCTGAGGAAAAGGGTGAACAGAGGCCTTCCATTTTGTTCCAGGAGTATTCTTCCGCGTTATTTGCGGGGATGACTGCTGTAATCTTCAGTTCCTGACTCGGACTACGCTAGTCCAATACTATATTGTTGCGCTCGTTTCCACTCATAGTTTGATTATGTATTCTTGAATTCCAGACCTAGATCTTCAAGCTCATTTTTCATCTTTTCATAGAGTTGTATGAATTTTTTTCTGGGCGTGAGGGTTTCCAGGTCGTACATCTCGTTGAATGTGTACCCCCAGGGACCTCCGTCCCCTGTTATGTCCTTCTCATATTTCCGTACGATCTGTTGTACTAGCTCGTTGGCGTCATCTCTCTTTATTCCCGTTGCTGCGTGCCCTAATTCAGCGTGGAATTTATTTTCCAGTGCGCTGCCCAACATGGGCTTAACCTTGTACCTGCGTATTCCTCCGCCGCAGAAGAGGTCTCGTCCAGAGGCGAGCCCGGCGATGCAGAGTGCTGCGATCTCCCGGAACTGCATCTCCGTGCCCGGGCCCGCGGCGGTCAGGAAGAACCTTCCGTTGGGGCCCTTGTAGTTTCGTGCTATCGCCTGTCCTGTGAGCTCTGTGCCCCACATCCCCGGGTTGATGCTTGAGATGGGAACCGGTCCTGGGCAACGTGTGAGGCCGTGGTCGCCGTAGACGGGGTCGAGGTTGTGCTGGTAGACCATCACCGCTGCGATGAAGTCGGCTATCGACACTACGGCGGCGCCCTCTGGTCCTCCGGCCCAGCCGCCGACGATGGAGCCCCCGTGGGTCGCCCTGATGCAGCCGTAGTCGAGGGCGTAGGCTGTCTTCCCGAGGGCCTCGTAGTCGGTCTTGAGCTCTGCCGTGACGGAGATGAAAAGCCCGTCGGACTTCCTGACGCCGTCTTCGGGGTTGCAGGCGGCGATGTCCGCGATAGCCGATGGGCAGGCTGAGACGAAGTGGAGGCCCGGTCTCCCCGCTCTTCGCATGGCTTCACGGGCCCATGAGGCCATGCGTCTTCCTAGGTGGAGTGCGAGGGGGGTGCCCATCCGGAGGGTGTGGCCCTCGGAGGTGTGGAGCGGGGGGCCGACGTAGAGCCCGTCGATGAGGGGGTCCTCTGCGATGCTCTGGTAGAGCTTGATGAAGGTCTCGCCCTCCGGGAAGTCGCTCTCGATGACGCCTCCGACTATTATCGGGGGTTTCGTGCTGCCTATTCCTCTCCGTGTCACCGTTCGTTTCTCGTTGCCCTCGCCTATCTCGACGCTGTCGCTGACGTCTTTGAGGGCATCTACTACATCCGATTCTTCGAATCGGATGACGCGTTTTGAGCTCATGCAGTACATGCCGAGCTCCAGAAATAACTCGATGCCCGCGTTCCAGACGTCGTCGGCCAGGCTGTCGTCGTTGGGCACGTAGACCTCAGGGTCGTATTTTATGTCGTGGTCCTTGACCAGCCTCGATGCCTCGTGGAATATCTTCATGTCGAAGTCTCTGACGGGTGTCTGTGCTCCTGTGTTGATCGCCCGGTTCAGGACCTCCCAGAAGTCTGGAGCAGCCATTCGGTCTGTGTCTCCCGATGCTAGAACTCGAGGCCCAGGTCCTCTAGTTCCTTCTTCACTCCTTCGTAGACGTCGAGGAATCTCTTCCGCGGCTGCAGTGTCTTTAGGTCGTATATCTCGTCGAGTGTGTGGCCTAGTGGGCCGCCGTCTGACTCCCTGGTGATTCTGTGTTCGTATTTCTGGAGCATATCCTCGGCTAGGTGGTTGGCGAAGTCTCGTTTAACCTTGGACATGGCGTGGCCGACCTCTCCCCAGAACCTGTTCTCGAGTCCGCTGCCGAGCAGGGGGACGACCTTGAATCTTCTGGCTCCCTGGCTGAGCCCTTCTCTGCCGCAGGGGATGGAGGCGCAGATGGCTGCGACGATCTCCTGGAACTGCATCTCCGTGCCGGGTCCGGCGTTGGTCATGGCGACGGCTGTGTTGATTATCTTGGTGTTCCTTGAGAGGGCCTGGCTACCGATGGATGAGCCCCATAGGCAGGGGCGGGTCACGAAGGCGCTGTAGTTGGGAGTAGAGGCTCTGAGGTAGCCCAGTGCGTGGTATGAGGCGCCTACGCTCATCTGGTAGACCATCACAGCCATGATGGCGTTGGCGATGGACACTATCAGGGCGCCTTCTGGTCCGCCCGCCCAGCCGCCGATCATCCCTCCGTTGTAGACGTGTTTTATGCAGCCGTAGTCGTGGCTGTAGACTATCTTGTTGAGGTTCTCGTAGTCCGTCTTCAGTTCGGGCATTATGGTGGAGACTATTCCGTCTGACCTCCGGAGGCCTTCGTTGGGGTCGGCCGCGGCTATGTTAGCCAGGGCGGAGGTGCAGGCTGAGATGAAGTGTAGTCCGGGTCTCCCTGCTCGCCTGATCGCTTCGCGTACCCAGGAGACCATGGATCTGCCCAGGTGGGTCTCCAGTGGTGTCCCTGAGCGTACCAGTCGTCCCTCTGAGGACTGGAGTGGGGGGCCCACGTAGAAGCCGTCGATGAGGGGTTCCTGGGCTATGGATTGGTATAGTTTTACGAAGTTCTCGCCTTCGGGGAAGTTGCTTTCGATGACTCCGCCGCAGATGATGGAGGGGGGGCTGTTGTCCTCCACTTTCCTGAGTTTCAGGATTCTCCTCTCGGAGCCTTCTCCGATTATCGCTTCGCCTCGCAGCTCCTTGAGGCCTTGTTTGATCTCTGATTCGTCGAATTTTATTATTCGGCTGGAGTTCATGCAGTATGCTCCGACCTCTGTGAATAGTTGCAGTCCGGCGTTCCAGGCGTCGTCGGCGAGGCTGTCGTCTGTTGTGACCGGGGTCTTGGGGTCGTATTTTATGTCGTACTCCTTGGTAAGGCGGGTGGCGACGCTGAAAATGTTCATGTCGAAGTCCTTTGTCGCCATGACTGGGCCTGTGTTGCAGGCTCTGTCGAGGATTTCCCAGAGGCTTGGGGCTGCCATATCATTCACTCCTTATTTCTTTACGAGTTCCTTAGCGACTCGGACGGCTTCAGCGGCGTCTTTGCCGTAGCCGTCTACGCCGATGGCCTTCGCCCATTCCTCGCTGACGGGTCCGCCTCCGACCATGACCTTGTATTGATCCCTGATTCCAGCGGTCTCTAGGGCTTCAATGAGGTCTTTCATGAAGGGCATTGTCGTGGTCATGAGGGAGGAGGCTGCGATGATGTCCGCGTTGACCTCCTTCGCCTTCTCGATGAAGTTCAGTGTGTGGGCGTCGCAGCCTATGTCGTAGACTCTGAAGCTGTTCGCCCTAAGCATCGATGCGACGATGCGTAACCCCAAGTCGTGTATGTCGCCTTCGACGGTACCTATGACGATGGTTCCTCGGTTGGTGGACTCGAGGTCCTCCATGGCCATGTGCCCTTCCAAGACCTTCACGGCGGCCTCCAGGGCATCCGCTCCTAGGACTAGGTGGGGGAGCCATAGCTCTCCTGCTTCGAATTTGTCTCCGACCACTCTGAGGCCCTTTGCGAGGCCTTCTTCTATTGCTTTTACGGGGCTAATCTTTGCCTCGACTGAGGCTTTTGCGGCGTCGATGGCTGCGTCGGAGTCGAAGTTTTGTACGGCGTCGGAGAGGTTTTGGAGAATCTCCTCTTCTTTGGTCAATTATTACCACTGAAGCCTAAATATGTGGATGTCTACATGTAAGTTTAATTATCTGAGGGGTTTGCCGGGGTGTTGGTGTGGGGAGTATGATTAGCCTCGTTGAGATCGCTGATCGGATGCGGACGGGTCCGATGATGTCCGGGAAGGACTGGGATATGGCTCTCTTCAAGAAGATGTCGGAGCTTGTCAAGGAGTACGAGATCATGTGTCCCGATGATCCGTCGGTCTGGATCAACACCGATGACAGTCTGGCTGATGCCGCCTGGCAGGCGGCCGTGGATTTCGTCGTCGACGTGGGGTGCTTCTGCTTGGATAGGGGGCGGGTGGTCAGGTTCTCTGAGGAGGAGGTCAGGGATGCCATTCGTTCGATGCAGAAGGAGGTCGTGATGGGTGAGGGGGAGGATGCCCGGGTGTGGAGGCAGCACGAGATCGAGGGCACTGAGCCCATGAACGTTGCCCCAGGGCATCACGCGCCCTTCACCGAGGATCTTGCGAACAGTGTAGTTGAGAACTTTGCGATGATCCCTCGGCTCGACTTCCTCGAGGGGTTCAACTTCCCCAAGATCGACGGGTACGACATCTACGGGATTCCCCTTGAGGCCTACGCGTCCAAACGTCAGGTGGCCTGGGTGAGGGAGGGCGTCCGGAAGGCGGGGAGGCCCGGCGCCGCCATAGTGCTCTATCCTATCTCTACCGCCGCTTCATCGTTTCTCGCTGCGATTGACCCCGTTGCGGGGTTGAGGCCGACGGATGGGCTCCTCCTCTCCGTGCTGCCCGATGTCAAGGTGCAGTATGACCTGATCACTGCGGCACTCGTGTACCAGAGCTACGGCTATTTCGGGATCAGCGGCAGCTTCGGTATCGCTGGAGGTTTCGCGGGGGGGCCGGAGGGGGCTATCATTGAGCGTTTGGCGAAGACGATCATTGCGTGGATCGTCTACCGGGATAATCTCTACTATAACGGTGTGGAGCATTTCACCCATGTCAGCGGGGGTAAGCGGATTATGTTCCCCATTCATTTCGCCCGTTCAGTCGTCTACCAGGCTACGATCAGGAACTCGGATGGGATTCCTATGCATTGGCCTATCCCGGTCTCGGAGCTCTGCACGGAGAGTCATCTTGAGGAGTTGGTGCTGCGGAGCATTGAGGCAACTGTTAACGGTGCCAATCTGTATGTTCCACGGGTTAGTCGAAGCCGGATGAACGGTGGGCAGACTCCGGCGGACGCCGAGTTGATGATCGAGGCTTCAGACGCGGCCCTTAGATCGGGGGTCAAACGTGATGATGTGTATCAGATGTTCAAGCCAGTTATCAATAAACTGATGACGAACACGACTCCGGAGCCGGGTAAGTTGATCACCGAGTGTTATGATCTGCAGCGTCATAGGCCAAGTCCGGAGTATCAAGAACTAATCATGAGGGTCAAGACAGAGTTTGAAGACTGCGGGCTCCAATGGTAATGCGAATAAACATCATTATTTTATCGTGCGCGTGGAAGTTTTGGGCGCCGATCGCTGTTAAATTTTATAGATCTTCTTCCCCTTGAAGTGTGAGTGGTTTTCAATGGAGGGGTATAGACCTGTTGACCCCCGGGAGTCTCCGAGGTTCTCCGGCATCAAGACATTCATGCGCCTTCCTCATGTCAAGACGACCGAGGGGGTTGACATCGCCGTCGTTGGTGTCCCCTTTGACACTGGGGCGTCATACAGGGTTGGTGCACGGTTCGGACCGGAGGCCATCCGGAACGTCTCTGCCCTGCTTCGCCACCACAATGTGGTTCTGGACGTTAGCATGTTCGACCATTGCTCGGTCGTGGATTGGGGTGATCTGCCTGTCAACCCCGGCTATGTCGAGGACTCGTATCAGATGATTGAAGACGGCCTCCTCCCGATTCTGGAGGGCGGGGTGACCCCGATACTCCTTGGTGGAGATCACTCCGTTACGCTCCCGGAGCTCAGGGCCATGAATAAGGTGCATGGGCCGGTAGCCCTCATTCAATTCGACTCGCATACTGACACGGGAGATAAGAGGTTCGGTCGTAAGTACACTCACGGGACGCCTTTCAGGAGGGCGGTCGAGGAGGAGCTGTTACTTGTGGACCATTCCATCCAGGTCGGTATGCGGGGCTCCACCTACTCCCGTGACAGCCTCAACGACTCGAGGAAGCTGGGGTTCGAGGTCGTCACCTCCGTGGAGGCCCAGGAGCAGGGCATCGGGGAACTGATACAGAGGATAGTCAATCGCGTTGGGGACGAGAAGGTGTTCGTCAGTTTTGATATCGACTTCGTTGACCCTGCGTTCGCACCGGGGACCGGTACGCCCGAGGTGGGGGGCTTCACGAGCAGGGAGGCGTTGCAGGTTGTGAGGGGGCTTAAGGGTTTGAACCTGATTGGTTTTGATCTGGTTGAGGTCCTGCCCCAGTACGATCCGTCGCAGGTCACGGCTCTTTTGGGGGCTAATATCGTCTATGAGTTCGTCTCTCTCATTGCTCTCAGGAAGAAGTTGGCATCAGAAGGGTAGAACATTGGGAGCAGGGGGAAGAACTGCATGCGACTTGCGTGCGTGGTTTGGAGAGGGATGTTAGTTGACTACTCTTAGTGGTGGCTTTCCCTCATAGATTCTATTAAGGTTCTCCATAACTTTTGGTGGGACTCTCTTCAAGGTCTCAGGAGACAACGCACTACTGTGCGGAGTTAATATAACGTTCTCCAGACCAATCAAAGGACAGCCTCCTATATCTTGCTCATTCTCAAACACGTCTACAGCGGCACCTCGTAGGTGACCACTTTTGAGGGCGTCAGCTAGTGCCTGTTCGTTGACGATCCCACCCCTAGCGGTGTTAATTAACACAGCTCCCTTTTTCATCAACGCTATCTCTTCGGCACCAATCATTCCTCTAGTCTCATCGGTCAAGGGAACGTTGATACTCAACACGTCAGAAGAACTTAGAATATCTTCAAAAGTCGAGTACTCCAGACCTAGTCTACGCTCAACGGTCTCATCTAACCGGCTCCTGTTATGGTACAGTATTCTGGTGCCAAATACTCCCGCTTGTCTAGCAACTTCCTGTCCGATGCTCCCACAGCCAATTATCCCTAGTGTAGATGAGCCAAATTCTAGAGGTTGTTCTGGTGGAGTCATGAGTTGCTGTTGAACCCAGTTTCCATTTTTTATCTCTGAATAGGCGTATTCGATGGACTTGATTAGGTATAGGGCTGCCATGATCGTGTATTCCGCTATGGGTTTTGAGAGGATCCCTGCGGAGTTTGCGACGGGGATTCCTCGTTCTCTGGCGGCCTTTATGCTTTTTTAGTTTTGTGTTTTTTTTTGTGTTATTTTTTTTGTTAGTTGTTTTTTTTTTTCTTTTTTGTTTTGTCCTAGAACTCCACGAAAAACCCCACTACCCCGCACCACCCCCACCCCACCCCCCACCCCCCCCCCCCCCCCCCCCCCC
>JAUWDP010000082.1 GCA_030608725.1 Candidatus Bathyarchaeota archaeon | reverse complement strand
CCTTTTCGGTGTGTGGCTGGCTTTGGATATGGGTTCCCGCTGTGTGGTGTGGGGCTTGGTGGGGGGTGGGGGGGTCTTTCATCATCATTGTTACGTTGTGCGTGGGTGTTCGTAGGGTGTCCCCTTAGCATGTTTTTGGTTGCGTGTTGGGGTAATAAGGGGTGGTTTTATGTGGGGGCCCAGTAGCATCTTTTGGGTGAGTGGACTTTGCCTTCTTTTTTGAGTTTCTGGATGGCTTTGGAGACGTCCTTGCTCTCTATGCCGAGCTTCTTGGCGACCTCTCCTGGGCGTATGGGCTTGCCTATCTCCTTCATGGCCTCGAGCACTGATTCAGGTTCTACGCTCATACTATTCACCTCGATAGTGATACAGGACGATTTGTTCTAAGGAGTACTATTAAGTTTTCTACGAAAAAAGGGGGGAATGTGGTTATTTGCTGCGTGTCAGGACCTTTCCTGCCCGGGCTCCGGTGTGCTTTCCCTTCTCGGCGGCTAGTTGTCCGTTGACGAGGACGTATTCGACGCCCTTCGGGTGCTGTCTCGGCTCCAGTTCAGTGCTCAGTATCTCCAGCTTCGGTAGGTCCATGAGGACGATGTCCGCGTAGCCGCCCTCCTTGAGGACTCCTCTGCCCTCTAGGTTGTGGACTCTGGCGGCCATTGTCGAGGTCTTCTGGACGGCCTCCTCGATGGTGAAGACGTCGCCGTCTCTGACGTACTTGACGTAGAACATGGGGAAGGCGCTGAAGGGGTTGATGCCCGGGATGCTGTAGGGTGGGTTCTTGCCTTGGTACTCCTTGTCGAAGACGCTGGTGTCGAGGCCCACCATTCCTCGGGGGTGGGTCCAGTACTGCAGGTATGGCGTCCTCGGCCCCATGGAGCCCGTGGCCCCCCGTGTGTGGGGGTCCTCGGTGATGATGTCGAAGTATGTGTTCCATGGATCAGCGTCCCTCTCAGCCGCGATCTCGGCAACGGTCTTCCCGTCGACCCCGGGTACCTCGCTCTTCAGGACGGTGATGTTCTCCGCCCATCTGGGGGCTGTGTTCGGGTTGTAGGCTACTCTGATGAACCACTTGCCGCTGCGGACGGCGTCTTTCACCTCCTCGCGGAAGTCCTTGACCTTGAGCCACTTGCCGAAGCCCTCCAGGCCTCCGAGCTCCCTGAGCCACGGTGAGTAGAGGGAGGCGAGGTAGGGCATCGTCGAGAAGCCGCTGCGGGTGAGCTGGGGGATGGCGTCCCAGGTGACGTCGAGGTCGGTCTCGGCGTCTTCTGTGATCATGTCGAGGGTGGTCTTGACGTTGTGGTGCTCCAGCGCGTCGGGTGCGGGTGGGTGCATCTGCCAGCCCGTGGACATGTGGGCGTAGTGGAGGCGGACCCCCGTCTTCTTGTGGACGTCGACGCACTCCATGAGGGCGGTGATCTTCTCGTTGGGGACGTGCCCCGCGGCGACGCCCCTCCTCCTGCCGGTCCTCCTCCAGTGGGGGCAGTAGACTCCGCCGTACTCCTTTAGGACGGAGACGCCGTCGATGATCTCCTCGTGGGAAGCGTAGACGTCCGGATCATAGTCGAGGCCTGTGCTCATGCCGATGCAGCCATCTCTCATCGCCTCGTGGATGAGCTCCCGCATCTCGGTCCACTCCTCCTTCGTGGAGTGGCGCTTGAAGTCGACGCCCATCACCTTGGTGCGCACGGATCCGTGGCCTACGAGGGGCGCGTAGTTGACCGAGACTCCCTCCTTCTCGACCCTCTTGAAGTACTCCCCCATCGTACTCCAGTCGAGGGTCCAGCCGTAGATCTGCTCCATCCACTCGTTGATCTGCTCCAGGGGATAGTAGGGCTGGTTGGGGTAGAACTTGTAGGGGTCCAGGTCCGGGAGGTGGTCCCTGAGAACCCCAGGGGTCCTTATGTGGTCTCCGAGGGGCGCGGGGGAGCCCCCGCACTGGCCACCCACGAATGTGGTGATCCCCTGCATCACGAAGTTCTGGCAGTCCGGGAACTTGAGGAGGCTCCAGTCGGCGTGGCTGTGGGCGTCTATGAAGCCGGGTACCGCCGTGAGTTTCTTCGCCTCGATGACCTTCTTAGCGTCTCCCTTGACATCGCCTATTGAGGCGACCTTGTCTCCTGTGACACCGATGGTCCCCCTGTACGCCTTCTTGCCCGTACCTTCTACGATTGTCGCGTCCTTGATCAGAATGTCATATTCAACCATTAGAATCTCCATTTTAGATATGGTTTACATAATTATAACATTGATGAGCTCTGTGAACTTTTATAGGGGTTTACTACAATCGTTTACCAAGGTTTTAATACAGAAACCCCTCAGCAGAGCACATGGACGCTGACGTCATATTTTCGGGCTGTGGTACCGTCTGCAACGATTGCGAGTACTTCAAGGGTGAGAAGGAACCTCAGTGCCCCGGCTGCGAATCCTTGAAGGGGAAACCCTTCTGGGGGTCTTGCCCAACCTATGCCTGTATCCAGGAACACGGGGTAGAGCACTGCGGCGTATGTGGGGAGTTCCCATGCGATAAGTTCATCGAGACCTTCGACCCGAGCCACGGGCAGGTCAGTTCAGTCATCAGGACGGGATTGCTGGCATACAGGGCGAAGCATGGCGACGAGAAGGCTGTGGAACTCTCGAGGAAATTGGATCACTGAATCCCATTTTTTCCCTCTAGAATCGTTCCTTCATCTCTCTCTTTTAAATTCGCGCGCGTTGAGCCACTCAGCTTAAAGAATACGCAAAATAACCTTCTAAGGACCTCTATATCTCCTCCTTCTCACGGCGGCATATATCATAAGCTTGAAATTTATTAACGAGGATTACTCAATGGAGTTTACATTGAGCCATATATGCTGTCCATTATGCGGACTAAACCATGGCTTATCGACATTCAACCCATCCAGCCTAGACCTAGACCTGAAAATCGGT
The DNA here is from genome assembly GCA_030608725.1 of Candidatus Bathyarchaeota archaeon. Next base: position 2,898 of record JAUWDP010000082.1, on the reverse strand, counting down.
AAGCAGAGCGGCAAAGGTCGAGGCATGGGATGGACACCTATGGAAAAGACCTCGATTCTCGGAGACGATTATTACTCACCAATGGTAGCTGATCGAGTGCTGAGCCTATGCAACATGTTTCTCGGAGAAAAAGTGATCAGCCTTGAAACTCTGATCTCGAGACTCGGATTATCAGAAGAAACCATAGACGTAGGGAACTTCGTTTTGAAGAAGGATTACGAGAACTCGCTAGTTGAAGCTGAAGCGTTTAAGAAATTTCTTAGTCGTGCAATGGATAGGATTAGGCTACAGGAAGGTGATTTACGGTCTCTTCGTTTACGCATACGAATGTTCGAGAATAAGTTGGAGGAACTTGAGAAGGAGCGTTTACAGGAGAGGCATGTGGAGAGTATACTTGGTATGATCCTTCAGAACTTTGACACAGATCTCATCATGGATGATGAAACTCCTTGGATCCTAGAAATCCCTAAAATTGATGACGTCGGATTTACTTTTTTGTCGGATATTTCTAATAATATTGATAACGATCTTCGAGGCCGTTTGAGTAAAAGGTTGAGAGTGAGGGATGCGATTGACCAGATGATTCTTGATGAGGTAATATTAAAGAAAAGGCACAAGGTTACATTAGCTGAAAAAATCGAAAATTATCAACTATAATTTTCGGAGTGGCACCAGCGTACACCATGTTTATCACTGTTTCCCTTTATTTCCCCTGCTGGGAAATATTCTATGCAACTCGTTTACACGAGCTTGAAAAAACATGTTTTTCCCAGCCCAAATACGAGGTCCAGCGCATATTTTAGGCTACAAGGGGCTAAGCAGCTGGACAAGCTCCATCCTGGAATAGTGTACACTATTCATGGTGTCTTTCAGCGAGAAGCTGGTCGAACTACTGGGTTCTGGTGGGATCGTGGTCATCGCCCTTCGAGTTGCTATGGCTGAAGTGGCTTAATATGGGAAATAAGATGGGAAATAATAAATATGTGGGGAAACTCTAGGGAAAAATGGCGGGTAGGTTTCCCATGGTAAAAAACGACGAGGAAGAGATTGAAAGGTTCATATTTGATGGGTGGAGTTTCAGAGTAAAGACAGTCAGTGGAAAGAGGTATATTACTAGGCGGAAGGGTAAAAAAGAACGGGGAATGGGGTCGTTCTCCGATGAGTTATGGAGGTTAATATCGGATACACTGAAAGGTGAAGACATACGTGTATCAGCGGAATCTTCTGAATCAGTTCATGTGCACCAAGAGTCTGATGTTCAAGAGGTGTTTCTTGACTCTCGCGCACACGCTCATAAACTGTTAGAGGCTGGCGTCTTGAGTGATAAAGGGGTCTACATGTGGAGTAATTGTGTACATAAGGATGAGGAGGGTTACTGTCTTTTTTGGAATTGGGGTGAGCGGCCTGGTTTTTTCCGTTTTTCAGATGAGCTGTCTCTCGATTTGTATACGAGGAAGGTTGTTTACCTTAATGGTGTGGAGAGTTCTCGATGGGTTTTCTCTGCTTCGCCTTGGTACTGTCAGTCTTGTCCGGTTTTTGAAAGTGTTTTGACTATATGGAATAGTGCAGTCGTGGCCTCGCGCGCGCGGAACGGGACGAGAGGATAGTTGAGGGGTAGCTTGGGTACAAAGAATCGAATTCAGTGACATGCCCCTGTCCAACAAATAAGTGCGCCCGCGGAGAAAGTTATCGTCTGTATCTATCGTTCTTCCAAGGATCCGCCGTGTTACTGTAGTATCCAGATTCCCAGTAGCCGAGCCTGTCCTCGGCTATGAAGTTGATCTTCTTCAGCCACATGGGACTCTTGTAAGCGTATAGCTTGGGTACAATCAGCCTCACCGGGCCCCCAAGAGGATGGGGGAGATCCTCTCCGTTGAGCCTATGTGTGATGATAACGTCGTCGTCCATGAGCCTCTCCAGGGGCAGTGAGGTCGTGTAAGTGTCATAGCACTCGAGCCAGGCGTACCTGGCCGATGGCTTGGGTTTAACGATGGATGCGAGGACCTTGAAGAGCACCCCCTTCCACCTCTGGTCGAGGACGCTCCAGCCCTCGACGCAGTGGAAGTCGCTGACCGACTCCTCCTGGGGTAAGGCCGTGAACCCCTCCAAGTCCAGTGTCAAGGGGTTCTCCACCTCCCCGTCCACTGTGAGGCTCCATTCCTCCTTGCTCACCTGAGGAAGCCTCATGACTATGCCCCCGTGCTGCGTCCCCCAGCCTAGAATGGAGTCGATGACCCTCTGGTTAGGGGGAAGCCTCCCCTCTTTCAAGGTGGTCAAGCCTATCATTTCTTCCCTCGTTTGGCACGAAATAAACTCTGTGCAACGAGATGCGATGCACGGGGCCCAGGAATGAGGTCGCGTGTATTCCCCATGATAAGAGGGAAATAAAGCCAGGGCATAGACTGGATCGTGAGCTTGGAAGAGTACTGGGTGAAGAGGGATTTCACGAGGACCCCGGAGCCCCGTAGAGAGATGGTGTCCACCGTCGGAGATTTGTTTGTGGTCCAGGAGCACCACGCTAGCAGGCTCCACTGGGACCTGAGGCTAGAGAGGGACGGGGTTCTTAAGAGCTGGGCAGTCCCCAAGGGGCCCCCTGAGGAGAGGGGAATAAGGAGGCTGGCTGTCCAGACGGAAGATCACCCTGTCGAGTACGCCGACTTCCGCGCGCGCGCACTGTTGGGTAACATGTGACTCCACTGTCTAAGTTAGTCAATCCAGAATGATGGTTAAATAAAAAGGGGGGTGGGCTTAGAGGCCCTTGACGCGCTTCTCTACACCACGGATTGCAGCGATTTGCCCCTCGTGGTGGTGGATCTCTGATACACCTATCATTAGGTAGTTGCTCACGGGCAGTTTCCCCATGAACCAGTCCATCTCCTTGGCGAGGTCCTCGTCCTT
>JAUWDP010000057.1 GCA_030608725.1 Candidatus Bathyarchaeota archaeon | reverse complement strand
CGCGTCCGGGCAGCAGCCTTCGCCATAGAGTAGGCCTCCTTCACGGCCCCCTCAAGACCATCCATGTTGCCCGTCGAGACGAAGCCCCACGCCCCGTCAGCCAGAACCCTGATGGCGACGCCCCTCTCTATCCTCTGTGTGAGGGCGTTCATCCGCCCGTCGTCCATCTGGAGGAACTCCATGAATCCGTCCTCGCCCCTCAGCTCTACGTAAGAGGCGCCAAGCTCTCTGCCTCTCTCGACGGCACGCTCAAGCCTATCAAACATTCCATGCTTCAACTCCCAGAAAATATCCCAGTGAATTCAATATCGTCGATCAACTTAATAAATCCGGAGCAGGTCCTGACGGGGCAAGATATTTTATTTGACACATCCATCTAATACCGAGGATCATGATGGTCAAGCCCAAGGTCTACGTTACGAGGCAACTGTTCGATGAGGCGATTGAGATCCTGGAGGAGCACGCCGACGTTGAGGTCTACGAGGGGGTGGACGACGCCATCCCCAGGGAGCTGCTTCTGGAGAAGGTGGCCGACGTCGAAGGGCTCCTGTCCCTCCTCACGGAGAGGATCGACGCCGAGGTGATGGACGCCGCGGAGGGGCTCAAGGTGATCAGCAACTACGCCGTGGGCTACAACAACATCGACGTCGCCGCTGCCACAGAGAGGGGCATCTACGTCACCAACACCCCGGGGATCCTGACGGACACCACGGCTGACTGCGCCTTCGCACTGCTCATGGCCGTCGCCAGGCGGATACCTGAGGCAGACAGGCACGTGAAGGCGGGGGGATGGGTGCACGCCTGGGGTCCGAGGATGTTCGTGGGGACGGACGTCCACGGGAAGACGTTGGGCATCATAGGTTTAGGCAGAATCGGGGGTGCGATAGCGAGGCGGGCCAAGGGCTTCAACATGAACGTCATCTACTATGACGAGGACCGAAAAAGGGATCTGGAGAGGGAGCTAGGCGTTCGGTATTCTCCCCTCAAGGAACTCCTCACCGAGTCCGACTACGTGAGCCTCCACATCCCCCTCACAAGCTCGACTCGCCACATGATAGGGAAGAGAGAGCTAACCATGATGAAGGAGACAGCCTTCCTCATCAACACATCCAGAGGCCCAGTCGTCGACGAGGACGCCCTTTACAGGGCGCTCAGAGACGGGGTCATCGCGGGGGCGGGGCTAGACGTGTTCGAGCGAGAACCCCTCAGCCCGGACAGCCCCCTGAAGGGGCTCGACAACGCGGTCATCACGCCCCACATAGCCAGTGCGAGCGTAGAGACAAGGACGAAGATGGCCACGACCGCCGCCTTCAACCTCGTCAGCGTCCTCCAGGGGAAGGAGCCCCCTAACCTGGTCAATCCCGAGGTTCTGAAGATCAGGCCTATTTAACATCTAGCGGGAGGTCAAACCCTAAAAACCCCTAGAACGTAGAACAGACGTAACAGAAGGCGTAGCTGATGCCCTCATACAGGTGTGAGCTCCCGGGGCTCTGCGGGGAGATGGTCAAGGTTGCCGTCTGGAATGACAGGTTCATCCTTGAGTGTCCACGGGGAGGGTTCGAGGAGACCACGCAGGGGAAGATCACCATCCCCTACGCCAAGGAGGTCAGGATGAGGTGCCAGAGCTGCCCCGAGAGCGCCATCGAGGGATAAGAGGTCTCACCGTAGAAGGTTTATAATCGTTCACAGGTCAGCCATAAAGGATATTTATGAGCTACCACGTGAGGCGGAAAGACAAGGAGATCACAGACGAGTCCGTCATGAAAAAGATACTCAAGACGACCAAGTACGTCACCATCGCCCTGTCCAAGGACGACGCCCCCTACATAGTCACCCTCAGCCACGGATACGACGAGGAAAAACACTGCATCTACTTCCACAGCGCAAACGAGGGGAAGAAGCTCGACTACATGAGAGCCAACAACCTGGTCTGGGGACAGGCCCTATTGGACCACGACTACGTCGAGGAGGAGTGCAGCCACAACTATGCTACTGTCGTCTTCTCCGGGAGGGTCACATTGTTAGAGAGCCTCGACGACAAGTGGCACGCCATGTCGCTGATGACGAGGCAGCTGGACAGAAACGCTGAGACCATGATCGCCAGCAGGAAGCCCGAGAGCCTTGAGAACACCGTTGTGGGCAGGATCGACATCGAGTACATGTCCGGTAAGAAGTCCCAGGAAGTAGACGTCTAGACTTTCGTTTTCTCCTCTCAAGAAGAAGCAAAGAGATGCGGCGTGGAGCCTCCAAAGTTTAATTATATCTACGTTCTTTAGCTCTCGTTACGGAAAGACTGAGCGCAGTGACTCCCAGTAAGGTCAGGATAAGCATAGGCACCGCTGCAGTGCTCGGATTGAGAGAGCTGAGGCTAGACGCCAGCCCTACCACCGCCTACATGATGCTCTACACTGAGACGGGCTGCGTCGCCAACTGCCTCTTCTGCACCCAGGCGAGGGAGAGCAGCTCCGAGAGGTCCCACCTCTCCAGGGTGATGTGGCCGGACTTCCCGACGGAGACCGTGCTCAAGGGATTCAGAAAGCCCAAGTCAGATGTCCTGGAGAGGATCTGCATCCAGATAATCAACTACCCAGGGTTCGTCGACGACACACTAGCCCTCCTGAAGGCGTTGAAGGAGGCCACGGGGCTCCCCGTCTCGCTGGACACGTGTCCCATCAAAAAGGATGAAATGGAAACACTCAAGGAGGCTGGCATCGAGAAAGTGAGCATCCCCCTCGACGCCGCGACGCCCAAACTCTTCGACGAGATAAAGGGTATGACCACTGGGAGCCCCTACAGGTGGGAAACCCACATGGAGGCCCTCAGAATGGCTGTGGAGGTTTTCGGCGTTGGAAACGTCATGTCGAACCTGATCATCGGGCTCGGCGAGACCGAGGAGGAGGCCGTCACGGTCATCCAGCGGCTGATGGGCATGGAGATCAAGGCCGTACTCTTCGCCTTCACGCCGATACCCAACACGCCCCTCGCGGACAGGCCCCAGCCACCCCTTGAATCATACAGGCGTATGCAGCTCGCGCGCCACCTCATCACCGAGGGAAAGGGCAGATTCGAGGATATGAGGTTCATAGATGGGAAGCTGATCAGCCTTGGCGAGGGAGTAGACCTCGATGAGCTAGTCGCGGACGGCACGCCACTGAAAACCACGGGCTGCCCCGGATGCAACCGCCCCTATTACAACGAGAGGCCGTCGGGGCCCCTCTTCAACTACCCCAGGGACCTGAATGAGGAGGAGCTGCGCAGAGAGAAGGAGATGTTAACGAGGTTGATGAAAAGATGACTGAGACATGGAGACTCATCGACATGAGGATCGAGGACGCCCCCACACAGATGAGCATAGACGAGGCCATCGCCCTCGCGAGGCCCAAGGGTGAGACGCCCAACACGGTTAGGCTCTACCGCTGGAACCCCTCCGCTGTGTCTGTAGGCTATTTCCAGAGCGTGGAGAAGGAGGTGAACCTGGAGGCCTGCGAGGAGAAGGGCGTGGACGTCATAAGGAGGATCACTGGGGGAGGCGCGGTCTATCACGACTACAACGGGGAGATCACCTACAGCCTAGTGGCACCCGAGAAGGACCCGCGGATACCCCGGGACATTCTTGCTTCCTACGAGCTCATCTGCGGGGCCATCGTCAGGGGCCTGGAGGAGTTGGGGGTCGACTGCGAATTCAAGCCCGTCAACGACATCGTGGCGGGGGACAAGAAGATCTCCGGGAACGCCCAGACTCGGCGCCATGGGGTGGTGCTCCAGCACGGCACTGTCCTCGTTGACAGCGACATCAGGACCATGTTCCAGGTCCTCAGGGTTTCGGACGCCAAGATAAGCGATAAGCTCATCCAGGCAGTGGAGGAGAGGGTGACCAACGTCCGCCGCTACCTGGGGAGAAAGGTCCCCTTCGAGGAGGCGAGGGACGCCCTCGTGAAGGGCTTCGAGGAGACATTCGACGTCGTGCTCGAGCCCGGGGAGCTCACGAAGCGCGAGGAGGGGCTCGTGAGGGAACTCCACGAGAAGTACAGCTCCAGGGAGTGGGTGTTCCAGAGATGAAGCGAGCAGAGTACAAGGTCCCCGGGGGCAAGCTCCTGGTCGCTGAGACCGAGGTACAAGACGGCATCCTGACCACCGCGAAGGTTACGGGGGACTTCTTCATGCATCCCGAGGAAGCGATAAACGACCTCGAAGAGGCGCTAACCGGGAAAGATGCCTCCCAGATCGATGAGATCGTGGAGGGATTCTTCAGGGGGAAGGAGATCACTCTCTTCGGCGTCTCCGCTAAGGACTTCGCCCACGTCCTCAAGCTGACACTGGAGTCATGACCTGAGGGCCCGATCCTCCAGCCTTTCAGGGATCGTACAGCATCCGTCGATGACCTTGACAGCGTAGCCCTGTTCTCTAGCCCATTCTAACGTTGAGCGTGACGCCACGGCGACTCGGGAGGCACCCGCCTCTATGGCCCTCCTCTCCATCTCCTCCTTGTCCTGCCTGCTCCTCATGCAGCCCAGGGAGACAGCGGCCCCCGGGAACCTCTCCACGGCAGCCGAGATGACCTCAATGATATTATCTATCTCTGGAGGAGACACGTCCGCCATCTCGGTCCCAGGAGTCGGGATCAGCCCGAGGAAGACTATCACCTCTGGATCGATGCGCCCAATAATATCGAGGGCACGATGTTCACCCCGTAACTCGCCGAAGTGGAGCCCGACGCAGACGTGGGGCGCCACCGTGGGGACGCCCGCCTCCTCTAGGTACCTCAGGGTGTCCCCGTAGTCCTCGACCGAGGCATCGAGACCGTAGACCTCCTTGAGGGTCTCGTCACTGCCCACGACGTCAACGGAGACTATGTCTATGCCCGTGGCCGCTATCTCCTCGGCCTCATCCATGTCGAGCATCCCCGTGTGGAGGTTAACGATGAGGTCCGTGTTCTCCTTGGCCCACCTCAGCACAGGCAGGAAAGGCCTCAGGGGGACCCTGCCCTCCAGCGTGGAGCCCCCGCTCACCAGGAGACCAGCCCCACCCCTCGCCTCGAGGCCCACGCAGAACTCCTTGAGCCTCTCTGGCGTGCTGACGTCGGCCATGCCCTCCAGGTAGTGGCCTCCGCAGTGCTTGCAGTTCAGCGCGCAGCCTCCGCCGGTCACCGAGACGGAAGGGAAAATTGGTTGGGGGTAGTAGAACCTCAGGACCCTCTCAGAGCTGGACTCTCCGGTCGTATTGTCGGCCTCCGTAGTTCTATCGGTGAATGGTGTCTGAAAAAGATGGTCCTACAGACGTAAGACATTAGTCCTTGAGGGTACAAGGTGGAGGTATGAACGGGGTTGTCGTGGTGGTCTCCGCTGACACCGAGTGGAGGGTCATTCAGGAGGTCCTGCCCGATGTGGAACTGCAGGCCTCGCCCATGGGGCAGTGGTTCCAGTATGATCTTGATGTAGATGGTGGGAATGAAGCGGTCATCTTCTTCCACGGGGGTTGGGGGAAGATCGCGGCAGCCGCCTCGGCCCAGTACGTCATCGACATGTGGTCCCCCCGCCTGCTGGTGAACATCGGGACATGCGGGGGGCTGGAGGGCGAGATAGATAGAGACGCCATCGTCCTCGTCGAGAAGACCATCGTCTACGACATTGTGGAGCTGATGGGCGACTCCGATGAGGCCATAGACCACTTCTCCACGGAGATCGACCTCAGCTGGCTGGGGGACGACTATCCCATCGAGGTCCAGAGGGGGCTGCTGGTCTCGGGTGACCGGGACCTCATGGCAGACGAGGTGCAGGGCCTGAGGGAGAGGTACGGTGCGAGGGCGGGTGATTGGGAGTCGGGGGCCATAGCCTGGGTCGCTGCGAGGAACGGCACGAGGTGCCTCATTCTCAGGGGTGTGACTGACCTTGTCGGGAGCGGTGGCGGGGAGGCCTATGAGGGGAACATCGACGTCTGGGTTGAGGGGACGAGGAGGGTCCTGAGGAGGCTGGTTGATTCCCTCCCCGATTGGATAGCCAGGTCACGTCAATAGCCCGTTATGATTCCCATTTCTGAAAGGGAGGATATTCGGGGATATGCCCTCCGTTTATCAGGGAATATTGAATCTGTTTTTCTGATATTAATCCGGTTTGAGATTCTTTTATAAGCTTCAACGGGCAAACAAGCTGAATATGGTCATCCGTAGAAAGGCACATGTGGCTGTCTGTGCTCTCCTTCTCCTCATCTTCACCCTTTCATTGCAGGCCTTGGTGTTCGGGGCTCTCGACGACGTGACGCCGGCGACCTTCGAAGCGAAGCTCCACCCCCACGAGGAGACGTCCTTCAACATGACGGTCTCCAGTGAGGCCATCAGGGAGGCCATGACAGCGTTGAAGGTCGGTGAGCTGGCGACGGTTACCTTGGACGCCACCCTGGAGGAGCAGGAGTACATCTTCTGGGAGCCCCACGTCTACGATGGGGTCGGCCCGAACGATGACCTCGTCTTCACTATATTCGCTTTCACTCCTTGGGATCAGGAGGCTCCTGCGACCATCAACGTACATGCGGTCGTCGTGGCGGGGGACTACGAGCTGGGATGGACCAACGTGACGCTCTTCATCGAGCCCTTTGAGGATGACGTGGATACTGATCACGGCTTCCACCCTCACAGCCAGGTATACGCTGAGCCTGGTGAGGTGGCGGTGACCACGGCCATCGCGACCGTTGGGAGCATCGGCGCAGGTGTGGCGACGGGTGGCCTGAGTAATACCCTGGACCTGGGTCGTGTCTCGGAGGGGATAAGGAAGAG
>JAUWDP010000097.1 GCA_030608725.1 Candidatus Bathyarchaeota archaeon | reverse complement strand
GACGCTCTCTGCGTCTTCACCACTTGTCCCTGTGGACTCTCTCCTCGTTGTACCTGTCCCCCGGCGGCTTCTCCGCGGCCGGATGCCCCACGGAGACTATCCCCAGGGGGACCACGTGGTCCGGGATGCCCAGGTGCTTCCTTGTGTTCTCTATCAGTTCCATGTGGGGGTGGACCCCGAGCCAGACTGCTCCTAGCCCCAGGGCGTTGGCGGCTATGAGGATGTTCTGCGTCGCGGCGGAGCAGTCGTGGATCCAGAAGTCGGTGGTTTGTACCTCGGTGTCCCCGCAGACGACGATGGCGAGGGGGGCCTCCTTGAGCATCTTGCTGTAGCCGTGGAACTCGGGTATCCCGTCAAGGGTCTCCCTGTCCCTGATGACTATGAAGTGCCAGGGCTGCCGGTTATGTGCGCTGGGCGCCGCCATGGCCGCCTCCAGAAGCTGCCTCTCATGCTCCGGGCTCACGTCCTCGGGTGTGTACCTCCTTATGCTTCTCCTCGTGAGTATGGCTTCTAATGCTTCCATCTGTATCAGATGCAATTCTAATCCCTGAAATGATTAATGTTTTTCCTTTGATACTCCGGGGATGGTTGCCAAGAAGTGGGTGTCAAGGGTCCCCGGTGTCGGGTAGTTTAGATCTTCGAGGCTCCTGAACCCCGACGGCGAATATGACGGCGCTCGCGAGCCCGAAGACCACGGCGAAGTAGAAGGGCAGCTTGGGGCTGTATTCGTCCCACATCCAGCCCCCTATGATGGGGGAGGGTATCGCCATGAGCCCCGATACTGTGCCGATAGCTCCCATGGTGGTGGCCAGCTGATCCCTTGGAACGAGATCGGCGAGGAGGGCGTTCCAGGCGGGTCCCCCTGCGTACATGCCTCCGCCGCCCAGGGCGTTGCCGATGCCGTTGATCGCCTGGATGGCGTAGTACTGGGTGAACGTGGAGATCTGGGTGACCCCCAGGAAGCTCAGGGGACTCACAATTCTTGAGACCAGTATCATGGGCTTCCGCCCGAACCTGTCGGAGAGCATCCCGCCGGGCATGGACAGGACCAGGGCGATGATCCCGCCTGTGGTGCTCACGAGGCCCAGCTGTGTGTTGGAGAAGTTGAGGACCTTGAGGGCGTAGAGGCTCAGGAAGTCCATCACCATGCGGGTGCCGAAGCTGCCGAGGAAGGCCACGAGGACCATCGCCTTGACGCTCCGGGACATGGTGAAGACCGATTTCAGGCTCTCCTTGATACCGAGTCTCCGCCTCCCGCTGGAGCCGGGCTTGTCCTCGAATACCAATGTCTCGCTGAGCATCTTATGTCGGTACCACGTCACAAAGACGCTGATGAAGAATGAGAGGACCATGAATATCCTAATCCCCTGCTCGTAGCCCATCCAGTCCATGACGACCCCTCCGATGATGGGGGCGACCATCTGGGGTGTGGAAGTGATCATGCGGTAGGCTCCGTATCCTGCGCCCCGCTGCTCACTGGGGAGGGAGTCGGCGATGATGGCGTTGAACGCAGGCATGTAGATGCTGGCGGCACCGCTGATGAGCAGCGCGGGAATCGTGTGGATCCAGTGCTTGGCCAGGAGGTAGATGATAGGGGGCAGAATCCTCAGGGCAGTCCCGTAGACGATTATCTTCCGCCTCCCGAACCTGTCTGCCAGAATCCCCCCAGGCAGCTGGAACAAGAGCCGCTCCGACGAGGCGATAGTGGACAGAAGCCCTATGACCACAGTATCAGCGAAGAGGACGTCCTTAAGGTAGGCACTCCAGTACGGGCGGTAGGCTGAGCCCGCGAGGGAGATCAGGGACGTCGTGATCGCGATGGTGAGGATGTTCCTGTTGGAGATGACGTCCTTGAAGACCTTGATATAACTTTCAGCCACTTTTACTATACCTCTGGAAGACCTCCACCACAGGTGAGCGCTCCAATATAAAACATTCGTATGCATCCAGCGTACACACAGAAAAGGAAGAAAACGAGTCACAGAGACTCGTCAGGGGCGCTTATCACGGGTTCTTTTCGAGTTCGCTGACCAGCAGCGGGAGGAATGTACCGACGTCGGTTACGATGCCGACGGCATGGCTCGTCCCCCTATCGATGAGCTTTGTCACCACCGCTGGGTTGATGTCTACGCAGACGATCTTCACTTGGGAGGTGAGCATGTTACCGACGGCGATGGAGTGGAGCGTCGACGCCAGCATTATGACGAAGTCGGCCCCCTCCACGAGCTCCATGTAACGTGTCTGGGCCTCCACGGAGCTCTGTATCACCTCGGGTATCGGCCCGTCGTCGCGGATTGAGCTGGCCAGCGCGAAGGGCACGTCCTGCTTGATGAGCTGGTAGAAGATCCCTTCCTTCAGCCTCCCATTCTCGATGAGTTCCCTCAGCGACCCCGCCTTGTTCACCTCGTTGATGGCGGAGATGTGGTTCCTGTACCCGTTAGCGGTGGCTCCCTCCCCCAGCTCCACGCCGAGGCTTGTCCCGAAGAGGGCGTACTCGACGTCGTGTACCGCCAGCGCGTTTCCCGAAAGAACGGCGTCCACGTAACCGAGCTCTATCAACCTTGCCAGGCTTGGGCTGCCCCCCGTGTGGACCACGGCTGGGCCGGCCACGACGACTATCCTGCCTCCCTCCTCTGCTGTCCTGTGGAGGTCCTCGGCGATCTTCTTGATTATGAGTGCGGCGGGCTTCTCGGGGGAGACGTCGCTTGTCATGAACTCGAACGTGCCCACCCCCTCCCTTGGCCTCTCCGGGAGCCTGATGCGGATCCCCTTCTCTCCCGTCACGACCAGGTCGCCCTCCTTCACGAGCCTGATAGGCTTACAGTAGGCCCTCCCCTCCTCGGGCTCGACAACTACCTGCTTGTCCATCATCAGCCCGCTGACCTCCACCCACTCCCCGCCCATGTAGACCGACGTGGAGTGGTGGGTAGTCGAGTAGAAGTCGTCGGGGAGGACCATGTCCCGGGGCGCCGGTGTGTATCCTACCTCGGGCGTCTCGGGGACTGTGGCCCCCAGGCGGAAGAGCTCACGGAGGATGGTGTTCAGGTGCTCCGGGCTCTCGCCGATGACCTGTAACCTTGCGTGGCTCTTATCGTCCTTCCTCTTCCCTACTGTGAACTCGAGGATCTCGAAGTCTCCCTGGCGATCCATGATGCTGTCCAGTATCTTTGTGAGGATCATGGAGTCGATGAGGTGGCCCTCGACTTCTATAATCTGGGAAAAGGTCTCTGCGTTCTTAGTGGATTCTCGGAAAACTATCCCGTGCCATTTTTCACCACTGACCTACTATCTGGGCTGGAGGGTCTGATAAAAGAGTTTCCGCTGGGTCCCATCGCGACTCTTTAATTCCGCCGTTCAACCTATTCGGTAGAAATGGACAGCAATGTCGGCATACCGGTGGTGGACGCCCATAGCCACTACTTCAGCGCCAACACCCTGAGGTCCTGGCTCCAGAGGGGTCGGACCATGGAGAGCTTCACCAACCGAACCAAGACCCGCACGGACATGACGAGCATCGAGCTCCCCGACGAGGGCATGGACATCGCCCGGAGGTGGGTGGACGAGCTGGACAGGCACGGCGTGGAGGCGATGGGGGTGATGGTAGGCAACGACGCCTACGACGAGTTCCTGGAGGCGAGGGACCGCTTCCCCGGGAGGTTCCTGGGCTACCACAACATCAACCCCAAGGACCCGGACGCGGCGGAGCGGGTTGACAGGGCGGCGGGGGACGGCTTCTACGGCATCAAGCTCTACCCGTCGAGCTGGAGGGATCTCAGGGTCTACGACGAGCCCTGCTACCCGGTCTACGAGGCCGCGAAGGGTCAGGGGATGCTGGTGTTCCTCCACTTCGGGATAACCATCGGGGGGCAGGCGGACCTCAGGAGCGGGAACCCTATAGACATCCAGGTGCCGGCTCGGGACTTCCCCGACGTGAACTTCGTCATCGCCCACTTCGGGGCCGGCTACTTCCGGGAGACATTGATGATGCAGTACCAGGCGGACAACGTCTACATGGACAGTAGCGGCAGCAACAGCTGGATGAAGTACCAGTCCCACCCCCTCGACCTGAAGACCATCTTCAGGCAGGCGCTGACAGCCGGGGGGCCCGATAAGACCCTGTTCGGGACCGACAGCACCTTCTTCCCCCGGGGCTGGCGCATCAACGTCCTGGAGGCCCAATACAAGGCGCTGAAGGAGCTTTCGGAGGAGGAGAATCCCCTCATCGACGAGGAGGGCATCGGGAAGGTCTTCAGAGGCAACATACTCAGACTTACCGGTTTCAAGCCCTAGAGGCATGGGGCTAGTCTCTCTGACGAATTACCGTGGACGCTCATTCTTCCGTCGGATCGGTTGCATAGCGCCTGATCACTAGCGCGGCGAGGACTCCCAGAATACCGAGGACGACCCCTATGAGGGGGTAGTCGGAGGTGAGGAGTACGGCCCCGCCGATCCCGGCCCCGAGGATGCTGCCGAGGTTGTTGCTTGCGGTGTTGAGGGACATCATGGAGCCCCTGTAGGCCGGGACCTGCTCCAGGGCGAGGCTCTGGGAGGCGTTCCTTCGGATCCCCGACATGACCCCCATCGTCAAGAAGATGGCCATGGAGAGCCAGTAGAAGGGAGCGTTCATGTAGAGGATCGAGAGCACCCCCACCATGAGGAAGCTGAAGACAGTGATGGGCTTCCGTCCGAACCTGTTCACCAGCCTACCGCCCAGCAGGGCGCTGACGATGAAGCCCAGTGCTAGCCCTGAGAGGATGAGGGACGCCCATCCCTTGGGGATCTGGTACCACTCCCTGTAGTAGGAGATGCCGTACGAGATCACTCCCTGCCAGGTGGCCTTGGAGAGGAGGGCTCCCAGGAGGCAGGCCAATGCCGACCTGTTGGTCACAACCTGCCTGATGCCGTCCAGGTAGCTGCCGATATCCGTTTCCTCCGAGGTGCTGATCTTCGAGGGTATCGCCAGCCAGGTCAGAGCGAGGCCGATGACGGCGACGGGGAGCATGTAGAGGAGGAAGGCGGAGCGCCATCCCCCGAACCTGGTGACGTAGTTCAGGATGGGTCCCCCGACGAGGAACGAGGAGGCTCCGCCCGCGGTGATGTACCCCACGGCGTTTGCTCTCCTGTCGAGGGGGACGTGTTCCCCCACCAGGGCCAGGGACATAGGGCCCACCATCGCCAGCCCAATGCCAGAGAGGGAGTAGGCGGCGATCATCGTCGCGTAGTCCTGGGCAAGGGAGCAGCCTATCCCGGAGGCCACGAAGAAGCCGAGGCCGGTGAGGAGGAGGGTCCTGTGGTTGATGCGCATGCTCAGGACCCCCAGGATAAGGGCGGCCACCAGGGAGAGCAGCCCGGCGGTGGTCCGGATCTGGGCCATGACCCCTATCTCGGCCTT
>JAUWDP010000199.1 GCA_030608725.1 Candidatus Bathyarchaeota archaeon | reverse complement strand
GTGATAAACTTTTTACTCGCAGTTAGAGGGTGTCGATTCAGCCGCCCATCGTGTAGATCATCAGTACCACCTCGTCGCCATCATGGAGTCTGGTGTTTAGCCCCTGCATCAGTTCTACGTTCCTGCCGTTTAGGAGGATGGCTAGTTCGTTGCCCCCTATTCTATAGTCGCCGAGGTAGCCTTGACGTCTCTGTCCTGCCTGTGCCGCGACTCTCCTTGTTAGGTTCCCTATGTTCGCGTCTTCTTCCAGGGTTATGGTGTGCCTGTTCCCTATTTCCTCTGTGAGTTCGCCGAAGACGCGGACGGTTATCTTCATAATAGATGTAACTGGGAGGGGTTGGAAATAAATGGTGTTCGCGTGTGTCCTCTAGTTTGAGGGCTTCTGGGAGGGATCTTTTTCACGTTGGTTGGAGCGGTTTACATATTTGTGTAGACCCCCCTCCCCCCTATTATTTTAAGGTGTTTTCAGGTCTCCTCTTCGTGGAAGGGGTCGTGAAATCGCTCAGACAGGGTATTTTTTCGTATCGTGTTTTGTGGTGGTTGTTTCCGGGTGGCGCGTTGCTGTTGGTTAGGTCCTTTATACGGGTGGATCCAGATGTTTGGGTATGCGGTGTCTGGTTTTCTCCGATATTCATGGCAGGGCGGAGAGTCTGGATCTTCTTCCGGATGATGGGGGCTTGGTGAAGTTCTGCCTGGGGGATGTCTGCGCTGGTGACCCCGAGGGGGCGGGGAGGGCCGTCGACTGGCTGAGGGGGCGGGGGGTCCTATGTGTCTCGGGGACCCATGACAGGCCGGTGGTGGACGATGGGGCGCTGGCGTGGTTCGGGGAGATTGAGGAGAGGTTGAGGAGGGAGGGGAGGGGGAACCCAGGGCTTCTCAGGAGGTTCCAGGAGGACGCCCTGAGGCTCAGGCGGGGGCTGAGCGGGGAGCATCTGGAGTTCATCTCGTCGATGCCTGAGACCCGCACCGTGACGTGCGGCGGGAAGGTGATCCAGATGATACACGACAGCCTCCTCGCAAAGGAGGACGTGACCATGTCGCGGATCCTGAACTTGGAGATCGCTAGGGCCAACTTCGAGCACCCCTCATTCGTCGGGGACATCCTGCTGGTGGGGCACAGTCATGTCCCCCTGGCCTACAGGGAGTGCGATGGGGAGGTCACTGAGACGTTGTTCGATGGTCCTGGGCGGGTTGAGCTCCTGGAGGGCAGGTACATCCTGAACCCGGGTTCGCTGCAGCGTCTGAGGAGCTATCCCAGGTACAATGAGAGGACCAGGGTGTTCGAGGGGGACGACAGGGTAACGTATGGGATCTTGGACCTCGACGAGGGCTACTTCGAGGTGAGATTCATCTAACGGTTGCCATGAACAGCGTCAATGGTTGAGGTACAGCACCTAGAGCTTGAAACCTGACCCCATACTCTTTTCCTATCTTCATCCGAATTGTTATTTGTATGAGAAATACAACATAGTTAGGTGTGATAACATGCCCCTTATCGAGATCACGGTAGCAAGAGACAATTTAAATAAAGAAGAACAGCTTCGAATAGCAAAAGCAGTTCAGACGGCTATGGTAAAGGAATATGAGGCGATTAAAGGTAGAACTCCAGGTTCCTACGTGATAGTGAGAGAAGTCGATAAAGAAACTTGGTTGGCTACAAGATCAAATGCTGGGTCCTGAATAGTACCAGATATCCCCATACTCTTTTCTTAACTCCCACCTAATGCAAGACAGTGATCTGCAGCTTGACTGAAGGCGAGAACTCGGATGTCAAGATAGCGTCCATATCGGAGAGACACATCGAAGGCTACCACCGATGCCTCGACTCGGTGGCACGTGAGAGGCGATACATAGGCTTCGTTCAGGCCCCGCCCCTGGAGTCATCAAGGAAGTTCGTCCTGTCGAACATCCAGAACGACGTCCCCCAGTTCGTTGCGCTGAAGGGGGATGAGGTTGTGGGGTGGTGCGACATCTCGCCGGGGAAGATGGAGGGGTTCGCCCATTGTGGCTCCCTCGGCATGGGGGTCCTCAGGGACCATCGGAGACATGGAATCGGCACGAGGCTGATGGAGCGGACGATCAGCGCGGCCAAGGCCAGGGGCATAGAGCGTGTCGAGCTGGAGGTGTACGCTTCGAACGTACCTGCCGTATCCCTGTATGAGAAGAGGGGGTTCGTGCATGAGGGCGTCAAGAGGAGGGCGAGGAAGATTGACGGGGTCTATGACGATATACTGGTCATGGCTCTGTTCCTCTGACTATTGACCTCCTACCCTTTCCCCCATACTTTTAATTAGTTATAAATAGATTTGGACTTTTCTTGAAACTCAAGGCGTAACTCCATACTCTTTTCTTAACTTACACGTAATCTATGACGGTGTACACATGGACCTCGAACTCGTATTTCTGGGCACCAGTGCTGCCCTTCAGTTGCCCTCATTCCACTGTACATGTGAAGTATGTGAAGCCGCTAGGAGAAACCCCGAACATCGTCGAACAAGAGCATCAGTGGCATTGCTAGGGAAGGAGACTGTACTCATCGACGCTGGCCCTGACATGGAGACCCAGTTGGAGAGAGAGGCGATAAGAAAACTCGACAGGATTTTCCTCACTCACTGGCATTACGACCATGTTTGGGGACTCGCCGCTCTAGGTGAACCAGCCTCGATAGACCATTGGCCACCAATCGACATCTATCTGCCGAGTCAGATCGTGAATGTGTTCAATCAGCAACTTGGATACATGGCAGCTGAAATAGAGTTACATCCCGTTGAACCGGGAGATGTAATTGAGCTTCCCGATGCTTATTGGGAGGTCGTGAAGACGAAGCACACAGATCACAGCGTCGGCTATATTGTGGAGTCTGATCAAAGGCTAGCTTATCTCGGCGACGGCTCTATTCCTCCGCAAGCTACGATTGAAAGACTCAAGGACCTGGACTTGTTGATTTTGGAGGCCACTATAGATGAACTGGTTCTCAGGGATGATGAACCACGTTGGAATTTACTTTCGGTTCCGGAGGCTGTGGGGTTCTGGAAGCAGGTGGGCTCCGAGAGATGTATATTGACGCATCTTAGCTGCCATAGGTGGATCGAGGGGAAGTTGGTTGCGGGGTTTTCGCATTCTGAGAGACATAAATATGAGGAATGTGTCGATAATTTACAGTTCGCCTTTGATGGGATGCGTGTACCAATAAAGTAAGAAGCTAACCCCATACTCTTTTCTTAACATGAGCATAATCATTTCTGACTCTGAATGGTTGATTATCAGACTCTCTCGATTGTGCTAACTGGAATCGGTATGATCATTGCTCTCACCTACTATGGTCTACAGATAAGGAACCAGAACCGCACTCGACAGGCTCAGGTGTTCATGCAGTTGTACAACAGGTATCAAGATAATTTTCTAGCACAAGGTATATCGTCCGAAATAATCTTTCAGAAACTCTCTGGTTACGATGATTACCATAGGAAATACGACGCTGATGAAGACTTCAAGAATGCTATGGATCGTTTCTTTCCATTCTATGA
>JAUWDP010000162.1 GCA_030608725.1 Candidatus Bathyarchaeota archaeon | reverse complement strand
CTTTCTCGGAGACCTCAACCTCGGCTTCCTGCACCTTGGCAACCAAGCTCTCGATGTCCCCCATCCCAAGGAGGCGCCCTATGAAGCGGCTGGGGACGAAGGGCTCCAGATCCTCTATCTTCTCCCCTACCCCGATGAACTTGATGGGGGCCCCGATAGCGGCCACCCCCGAGAGGGCCCCCCCGCCCCTGGCTGAGCCGTCCAGCTTGGCCACGATGATGGAGCCGATGTCCGTCGCCTCGTTGAAGGCCGCAGCATGGGCCGCCGCCTGCTGTCCGATGGTGCCGTCGAGGACGAGGATGATCTCCTGGGGCTGGACCTCCCTGGCGATCTGCTGCATCTCCAAGATGAGGGACTTCTCCTCCTTGTGGCGGCCCGAGGTGTCGACTAGGACCACCTCGTGGCCCTCGAACTCCTTTATGCCGTGGCCGGCCAGGGCTACGGGGTCCTTGCTCTCCGGCTCTCCGTAGAAGTCGACGTTGATGGAATCTGCGAGCTGCTGTAGCTGGTCGTGGGCGCCGGGTCTGAAGGTGTCTGCGCAGATTAGGGCGGGTTTTAGCCCTCGCTTCTGGAAGTAACGGGCCAGCTTCGCGGCTTGGGTGGTCTTCCCGGAGCCCTGGATGCCGATTAGCATGAGGACGTTCTGTCTGCCCGGTCTTATGTCGATTGTCTGGGGCTTCTCCCCGACGAAGCGGGTGAGCTCGTCGTAGACCACCTTGACCACGTGCTCCCGGCGGCTGATGCCGGGGGGCAGCTCCTCGTCCAGGGAACGTTTCTGGATGTTCTGGCTGAGCTCCATGACCAGCTGGACTTTCACGTCCGCCTGCAGGAGGGCCCTCTGAAAGTCCCTCACCAGCTCCTTGACCAGGTCCTCGTCCACCACGGGCGCCCTGATAACCTTCCTGAGGGCGTCGTAGAGGGAGGACCCCAGCTTCTCCAGCACCATCGTCTATACTTTTCCCTTTTTCCAGCTAGTATTCGCACCGGCCTGCTGTTAAACGTTTGTTCCCCTGCAAGTTTCTTATTGAATTAAAGGAGATTCGCTCTGATCCATCTTGAAAGACTAGGGGAGAGCAGGCCCACCTTTTACTTCGACGTCCACGGCGAGGTGAACACGGACAAACCAGAGCTCGCCCGGTAGAGGGCCCAGATGCTGGGCATCGGCAAGGTGGTTGTCGCCTAGGAGACGGGCCTCAACGCCCTGAAGGTGCTGGACGCGTTCGAAGGCTCAGAGGTCATCTGCAAGCCCCGGAGGCCCCTCTACACCTGGCCCATCAACCAGCGGGACTGGAAGGGCGACCTGGAGAAATACCGACGCTTCACCAAGGGCCAGTGACTCCGCAGATACTCGATTATAAAGGGGGTCAGAGCCGGGAGACCATTCCTACGAACCCTTCCACCAGCCTGACGGTATTGCCCAGGTCCTCCACGTGGGTGACGGCGGCCGGGCCGTGGATGTACCGGCAGGGAACCGCCACGGTCCCGCTGGGAACCCCGCCCCTGGTGAGGTGGATGGCCCCCGCGTCGGTGCCCCCGCTGGGGATCTTCTTGAACTGGTAGGGGATACCCTCCGCCTCCGCCGCATCCATGAGGGCCCTCATGATCTTGGGGTGGGCGATGACGCTCCGGTCCGCGATGGTAACGACGGGCCCTTTCTTCAATTCCGCGGAGGTCTGGTGGGGCTTAGAACCTGGCACGTCCGCGGCGAAGGTCCCCTCCACGGCCAAACCAAAGTCGGGCTCCAGCTGCCAGGCCGCTGTCCGGGCGCCCCTGAGCCCCACCTCCTCCTGGACGGTGCCCACGGCCACGACGTTGTACGGGGAGTCCCTCAGCGCCTTGAAGGCCTCGGCCATCACCGCGCACCCGGCCCTGTCGTCGAAGGCCTTCCCCCTGAAGTAGCCGTCTCCGAGCTCCGTGAACTGAACGTCGAAGACCCCGGTCATGCCGATGTGGCATCCCTTCTCCTCGGCGGCCTCTCTGCTCTCTGCGCCGATGTCGATGAAGAGGTCCCCCATGGGTATGAGCTTCTTCCTCTCCTCCTGGGACATTATGTGGGGAGGCTTGGTGCCGATGATGCCCTCCAAGTCTCCCTTCTTCCCCCTGAAGATGAATCTCTGGCCCGGGAGGATGCCCTCGGGGATCCCGCCCAGGGTGTGGAACCTGAGGAAGCCCTTCTCCTCGATGTAGGTGGTCATGAGGGCCACCTCGTCCATGTGGGCGGCCAGCATCACCAGCGGGGCGTCCTCCTTCCCCTCGTGGCGGAAGAAGATGTTCCCCAACTTGTCCACCTCGACCTCGTCGGCCACTTCCTCCAGCTCCGCCCTCAGGATCTCCCTGGGCTCCTCTTCAGCTCCCGGAGGCCCGAAGGCGTCGCTCAGCCTGGATAGCAATCCGATGTCCAACTCTATCACTACAAACAACCTTGTTAGAACGATAATTAACTCTTCCCGGGAGCGGTAAATCCATAAATTTTCAGCACGTATTCACTATTCGAGTGGCTTGTCCGATACGGAGGATGGTCTCAAGGCTCTCAACGAGAAACTGGAGAGGATGATACACCGCCTCGACTACCTGGAGGCCATCCTCACCGAGAGCCGCCAGTACCCCGAGATCGCCCGGCTCATGGGAGACCTCAAGGTGGGCGCTGCCCTCTACGGGGAGCCCCTCAAGCTCATCCAGCGCCTCATCGGAGTCCGACGCCACCTGGACAGGACCCCCGAGTCCAGGGACGATGTCTCCCGCATCATCCTCAACGCCCTGGCCCTGAAGGGGCCTATGAACATCTCGGGGCTGACCCGGGAGGTCGCCACCGAGAGGGGGTCTTCGTCGAGGGTGACGGTGAGGAAACGGGTCAGGAACCTCCTCGCTGAAGGGGCGATAGAGAAGGGGGAGGGCTTCGACTACCGGCTCGTCGAATGAAGCCCTTCGATGGGCATTAAATATGTTGAATGTCCCTTAGGATGACATCTTGCGGGAGCCCCTCTTCACGGCCTTGGGCTCCGTCTTCTTTTTCCTCTTCTCGTGGACCATCCTCACGTGCTGCTTCATGCCCTGCTCAGTGTTGAAGCCCTTGCCACAGACGGGGCAGGGGACGACGATGGTGGCGATCTCCACCTTCTTGCCCAGGAGCTCCTTCCTGAACTGCTTGATCAGTTGCTCCCCCTGGTCAAGGGTCATTGCCTTACCAGAGTCGACGATCATGGATATCTTGACGTTGAAGGCGTTGAAGCGCTCGCCGTCCCTCTCCAGGCCCACCTCCCCGACGACGCCCTTGACCTTCTGGTAGTCCGATTCCAAGCAGTCCACCCCGGTGATCCGAATATCTCTGGTTTTTCACAGTCTTCAAAGGGGCAGGTCTTTAAAAGCTATGTCTTTACACCAAGAGGGCTTTCGCCGAGGAGGACCGCTCTTCTTCGAGTGAAGGATTGGTGGGATCCGGGGATCAGCGCCTGTAGTAGCCGTGCTTGACGATGGCCCTGCCGACGGCGTTGTAGTTGGCTAGGGGCATGTCCTGGTAGACGGTGCAGCCCGGCCCCAGCATGAAGCCGCCTCCCTCGCCGGCGTCCTCGATGGCCTTCCTGACCTCCGCCTCCACCTGCTCGGGGGTTCCCGTCCTGAGGGTGGTGACCCTGTTGAGGCCCCCGCAGATGGCGAACCTGCCGCCGTAGATCTCCTTGGCTTTGTCTAACCAGGTGTACTCGTGGGCGTCCCAGTTGATGCAGTCCACGGGGTACTCCCTGAACCAGCCGCCTTCCATCAGGCCCTTGTCCTGGGGGTTGCCCCGGGGGGTGTTGCAGATGTGCATGAGCTTGATGGGGCAGTCCACCGCCTCCAGCACCCGCCTGTCGTAGCCGAGGGCGTACTCCTCCAGCTGCTCCATGGTGAGCTCCCGCCAGACGCGTCCTCCTCCGCCTATGCCGAAGAAGATCCCGCTGGCCCCGGCGTCCACGCAGGCCTTGGCGAACTCGACGGTGGTCTCCGTGATGGTCTCCATCCCCTCCTTCAGCGCGTCCGGGCTCTCCTTCATGTCCTTCATGACCCGCTCGGGG
>JAUWDP010000299.1 GCA_030608725.1 Candidatus Bathyarchaeota archaeon | reverse complement strand
CATCTAGGGCTGCGTCCCGGACAGATAGAAAAGCCCAGATAACGATAATCGAGAAGAGAGACTATGATATGTTCTCGCCCTGCGGATTGCCCTATGCTATTGAGGGCTTAGTTCCAAGCTTCGAGGACCTTAAGCACTCTGTGCCCACGACTAGGCAGCTGTCTAAGCTAACGAGCCACGAGGTGCTGTCCATAGATACTGAGGGTAAAAGAGTTGAGGTCAAGAACTTGGAGTCGGGTGAGACGTTTTGGTTAGATTACGACTCCCTTATAATCTCCACGGGGAGCAGACCCATCATCCTGCCTATACCAGGGGCCAACGAGCTCCTGGGGAAAGGGGTTCACGTCGTAACGAATCCTGAGGAGGCTGAGGGCCTACGGGATGCCGCCCTGAAGAGTAAGAGGGCTGTGGTCGTCGGCGGGGGCGCTATCGGGCTGGAGATCGCCTTCGCGCTCAAGGAGCTTGGTCTGGATGTGTGGGTGACCAAGAGGAGCCCCCCTCCGTTCCCCCGGAACTTGGATCCAGACATGGGGAAGATCATCAGCGAATACTTGGAGTCCAAAGGGCTGCACACTCTCTTCGGTAAAGGGATCGATCGGATAAACGGCGAGCAGCGAGTGGAGTCGGTCGAGATTGCAGGAGAGACGATTCCCACCGATATCGTGGTTATGGCCGTAGGTGTCAGGCCGGAGTCGAGGCTCGCAGAGGAGGCAGGGATAGCCACAGAGCGAGGCGCCATAGTCACGGATGAGCGCATGATGACTAATATAAAAGATGTCTATGCCCTGGGAGACTGCTCGATGTCATTCAGCGGCGTAGACCACAAGCCCGTTTCGATAGCTCTCGCAACGACGGCGTACATGCAGGCAGTAATAGCAGGTGTAAACGCCGCTGGGGGTGACGCGGTCTACGATGGAGGCATGGGGACGTTTGTCTCATTCATCGGCGATCTGGAGATATCCTGCACCGGCTACAATACGGAGATCGCGGAGAGGAATGGCTTCACTGTGATCTCTGGGAGGGCTAACATGCTGACCAAGCCGAACTGGATGCCTGGCGCGAAGGACATCTCGGTGAAGGTCGTCGTGGATGCGGAGACAGGGAGGATTCTAGGAGGTCAGGCTATCGGGGAGGAGGGGGCTGCATGGCGTATCAACGTGATCTCAGTGGCGATCAAGAACAAGATGACCATAGAGGATTTGAGTAAAGTGGAGCTGGCCTACTGTCCGGCCGTCTCCGAGCTCTACGATCCACTTCTAGTAGCGGCTGACGTCGCCTTGAGGAGATTCAACCGTAAACGGTGATCTTCTCTACGCTGATATTTTTCAACCTATTTTTTCTGTGAGATCCTTTATCGAGCCGTAAAACTCGGTTTTCTTAAGGAGCTCCACATCTCCCAGAGCGTCTTCAAGCATCTGGTCATAGTTTATAGCCCCGAGATAGGTCGTGTTGTCCTCCTCCGCCCTCTCTGAAACGTATGTAGTCGGCTTCATGACCATGTTTTCGATGATCCCTATCGTGGGTATGTTGAGCTCACGCAGTAGTCTCACCTGCTTCCTGACGGTCTCGTATGCCACCTTTGAGGGGGTGCAGACGACCAGGAATCGTATCCTCTCAACTAGCCGTATCATATCGAGGGTCGCATCCCCTATTCCCGGCGGCATGTCCACGATAAGGTAGTCGAGGTTGCCCCATAGGGTGATCGCGAGGAGTTCGATGATGGCGTCCGAGGTGTCGGCTCCCCTCAGCGGAGCAGGCTTGTCCTGAGAGTAGAACGTTATGGACATGTAACGTAGGCCGTGGGCCATGGGCGGGATGATGCCGTACTCTTCCTCTGGGTAGAGCCCCTCGATGCCTAGGATTACGTGGGAGGAGGGGCTTGTGAAGTCGAGGTCTAGCAGGCCCACGCTGTGGCCTTTTTCTTTTAACCTTATGGCTAGCGCCGAGGCGACCACGCTCTTACCGACGCCTCCTTTACCGCTTGAGACCGCTATTATCTTCTCGACTTTCTCAAGGCGTCGTGCGATGATGTCCAGCCGGGGGTCAGTTATCTTCCTTCACCCCTGAAATCGAGGCCAGTATCACCCCTCGCCCTTCCAGGACCTCGAAGTCTGGGCTGTCGCAGCTGGGGCACTTGATGTAGACGTGGGCCATCTCTGGGACGAAGTGGATTGCCTCCGACGTCTCCTCGTCCATGTCCCGGTTGCTGAACGCCCATTCCTCTCCGCAGACCCTGCACCTTAACCTGCCCTTAATTGCTTGCAGAGTGAACTTGGCGTTCTTTATATTCGGCGTCCTGAGCTGCTCAAGGGCGAACAGAAATATTTCGTGCTCAATCTGCTGCAGCTCCCCTATGCCCACCTTAATCTCAGTGATCTCTTTGATTCCCTGC
>JAUWDP010000281.1 GCA_030608725.1 Candidatus Bathyarchaeota archaeon | reverse complement strand
GGGGCAGATGGTGGACATCAACCAGACGGACACCATGGTCGCCTTCAACACCTGTAGCTCGGTCGGTCACGCCCTCTGGGTGGATAGCGGTCAGGAGCCGCCTGAGAGGAGGAGGCGCGATGACCCCACCCGCATCGGCGGCATGTAAGGTCAGCGACGGCTGGGTTCAGCTGATGGGTGCCAGGGCGAAGGCCCTCGACAGCCTGAAGGAGGCCCTCGGGGTCGAGGAGCTCACCAACGACATGCTGAAGGGGCACATCGAGAAGATGACCCGCCGCGAGGCTTTCAAGTTCCTAGGTGACATGGGCTTCCCGTCGGCTCCGGTGTACGAGGCCCATGAGGCCATGGACGACCCCCCACCTCTTAGACAGAGGTATGTGGGTCAAGGTGTCCCAACCAGCCGTGGGCGAGTACAGGGTGCCCAACTTCCCGGCGAAGTTTTACAAGACCCCTGGCGAGGTTGTCTCAGGCGCCCCCATGCTGGGGCAGCACACCGAGGAGGTCCTGACCACTATGCTGGGCTACACCCCGGAGCAGGTCAAGGCCTTGGAGAAAGAGGGCAAGGTCGTCTGCTGGAGAGGATAACTCTCCCAATCTTTTTTCTTGTAACACTGCTTAGGTCGCTCTGTGTCTGATTCATAGCGTAATTAAATTATTAGAGAGGATATCTCGTTTTACTCTCATCAAGTATTTAGAAATTATTAGGTTATTCTTGCACCATTGGGGATCTTGTGGTCGGTCGTCAGGAGTGCTAGCTTTCCATCTATCTCAGCCGCCAGGAGCATGCCGTAGGACCAATGGCCGAAGATCTTGGCCGGCTTCATGTTCAGGACCACGGCTATCACCTTCCCCGCGAGGTCGTCGGCCGTGTACCAGTCGACGAGGCCTGTAACTATCTGGCGTAGCTCCCCTCCTATGTCTACCTGCAGCTTGTAGAGCTTGTCGGAGCCAGGTACCTTCTCCACTTCGGCCACGGTCCCTATTCTTATGTCGAGCTTCTTGAACTCCTTCATCGTGATTACGTCGCTCAAACAGGACACCTTCACCTTATACGAATCTGAACCCTAATAAATGAAATGTCGGGAAAATCAGAGGCCGCTCACTCAGGGAATGCTCAAGACTCCATCAGGTACCTTGCGGCTATCAGCACATACGTTTTCGATACAGGAGGCAGCCAATCCAAGGGCACGTACTCGTTCTTCTGATGCGCCCCACCCCTCGCTGGTCCGAGATGTAGGCACGGTATATCCCCTTCCCCTGCGAATATGTTGGCGTCGGTTATCCCTGAGGCGTACTCGTATAACGGCTTTCGTCCCATCACCTCTCTGTAGACCTCGTCGAACACCTGCAGGATGGGGTCGCTCTTCTCCATGACGTAGGCCTCGTACCTCGGTGGCTTGGTCTTCACCTCAACCTTGGACTCCAGGTCCAGGGACTCAACGAGCCTCTCCATGTCCCTGATTGCGGTCTCCACTGTCTCACCCGGGACAAGCAGCCTGTTGACCTCGAAACGGCAGCTGGCTGGCACGACCACCGAGTAGACCTCGTAGCCCCCCTCTATCTTGAGGGTTGAGTAGTTTCCCTTACCGAAGTCCGGATGGTCCTTGAACTCGAGCCTGTCCAGGTTTGCGATGATCGTGCTGGCCACCTCAACGGCGTTCACCCCGAGGTGGGGTCTGAACCCGTGAGCCGCCTTGCCATGGACGTGGATGTCGTAGAGGATCTTCCCCGTTATGCCCAAGGGGATGGGCTTCGTCTCGTTCCCCGGGTAGGGTTCAGCAAGTATGATGGCGTCGACGTCTGCGAGGTCGGTCTTCAGCATAGCCTTCGCCCCTAACCCGTAGGCCTCCTCGTCGATGACCCCTGAGAATGACAGTTCCCCGTTGAAGCTGAAGCCGGACTCGACTATCGCCTTCAGCGCGTTGATGGTGCACGCTATGCCTGCCTTCATGTCGCAGGATCCGAGGCCGTGCATCCTCCCCTCCTTCGTCACCGGTGTGAATGGGTCCGTGTCCCATCCATCGACGACGGGGACAGTGTCCGTGTGCCCGTTGAAGTTGAGCCTCCTCCCCGGCCCCTCCCCCTCCATTAAAGCGATACCCATAAAAACGTTGATTTGGGAGCTATTAGGGTCAAGGACGATGGCTCGCTCGGCTTCGGCGACGGCCTCTTTATGCTGATGTTTATATGTGTATATGTTGGAAAGCATCCCGTGGGTTTCTGCTGTGGGGTTTTCCATAGCTAGCTTGAGATACTTGTCTCTAAGGAAACGGGCGTTGGACCAACCCAGCTCCCGATACCAACCTGTTACAAGGCTGGCCTGATAGACCCCAGCCAACCGAGTATAAGCTTGTCCGAAATCGGGATCCAGCTCAATGGCCTTCTCAAAAAATGGGACTGCCTTCGCTAAATCTTCATTGGTCATGCGGCGCAAGTGTTCTAAACCTTGCAGGTAAGCCTCGTAAGCCGCAACGTTCTTTGTGTACTTACGCGCGACTAGTTCTTCCTCTCCCGCATTTAATTTGACAGCCAGCGCTGCAACAATCCTCCGGGTGAATCTGTCCTGCAAAGCAAAGATGTC
>JAUWDP010000035.1 GCA_030608725.1 Candidatus Bathyarchaeota archaeon | reverse complement strand
GACGGCGGACAGATTCATTCGTGACCTCGGTGTCGGCTGGCTCCAGCCCGTGGTCGAATGGATCGAGGCCCACAGGGACGGGGTCGCCCCGGAGGGGCTCTCGGTGATCCACATGGACTATCACACCCAGAACGTCATGGTGAGGGACGACGGGAGGCTGGTGGTCCTCGACTGGACCCAGGCTGCGCCGGGGGACTACAGGGCGGACCTCGCCTGGACGGTGCTCCTGATGAGCACCTACGGCCCCCAGGATGTCAGGGACATCATCCTCGAGAGGTATGAGAGGGTCTCGGGGAAGGAGACGAGGGACATCAAGTTCTTCGACGTCATCGCCAGCGCGAGGAGGCTCCTCTCCGTTGCCGCATCTATGAGCCTGGGGGCTGAGCAGCTGGGGATGCGCCCTGGGGCCGAGGAGATGATGAGGGAGAGCGCGGGACACTTCCGCAAGGTCTACGGGCTGTTCAGGCAGCGGACTGGCATCGAGCTCCCCGAGATCGAGGAGTTCCTCAACTCCCTGTAGCCCGAACGCGACCTGTTCCCCGGAGGTCACCAGCCGGTGGGCTCGTCGATCTTCAGCAGCGTGAAGAGCCTGTCGCCCGGATAGACGACCCTCCTGACGTACATGGTGTGCACGATGCCGTCCACGGGGGAGTGGACCTCGGCGAGGGTTGAGCCGTCCAGGTCTGTGATCCTCCCGATGAGCTGCCCCTCCTCCAGGATGTCGTTGTGGTCCGCAAGAGCCGTGAA
Organism: Candidatus Bathyarchaeota archaeon; assembly: GCA_030608725.1. Next base: position 7,808 of record JAUWDP010000035.1, on the reverse strand, counting down.
GACTCCAGCCACAGGGGTGGAGACCCCCTGCCACTCCATGTCGAGGAACTTCTGCTCCCTCGGCCTCTTCACCTCTCCCTCCATCATCCCGAAGTGCCTCATGCAGTTCAAGGTGCCCTCGACGTGGGCCATGACGTACTCCTCGAGTGGCTGGGTTCTGTAGCCGAGACCCGCCTCGCTGATGATTGAGGCGACACCGGCGTTCACCGCCTCGTTGATGAGTGTGCCGGGGCTCACGTGGCCGATGTCAGGTGTCCCCGGAAGGACGTACTCCAGGCCGAAGACCTTCGCGAGGGTCTCGCACGTCTCGTCGATGGGTTCCCCCAGCCTGAGGTAGATTGTGTGGTCGAGGTGGGACTCGGGGAGGTCCCCGCCCCTGAAGTCGATGTGGTACTTGGACTCCTTGATGATCTCGAACAGGGTGTAGGCGATCCTACTGGTGAGCCTCCCCTCGGGGTCCCCCGGGAACCTGCTATTGATGTTTCCCCCGTCCATGGGGGTAATGGAGGACCTGAGGTTGAGCCAGGGGGTCCTGAACTGGAAGACCGGCATGTTCACCACGGGGACCGAGATGAAACGCCCCTTCAACCTGTGAGGCTCCACCATCCTGTAGAGCCTTGAGGCCGCTTCGACGCCGCAGTACTCCGTCGGGTAGAGGCCGCCCGTGACAGTGAAGGTGGGCCCCTCCTCGATTCCGTTGACGATCCCCACGGGCATCTCAGCCCTGACGGCGAGGTTGTCGATGACGTCCACGTATCCGAAGGCCTTCTCCCCGGGCTCCACGTCGAAGAGCCTGAATCCACCCATCTCAGTCGATCTCCCGGATGTCCTTCCCGATCTCGTAGACCACGTCGCCCTCCCAAATGGCTGGGGAGGTGACCATGTGGATGACCCCATCGGTGGGGACCTCGATCTCCTCGAGGGTGCTCCCCCAGAGGTCCTTGATGACCCCCAGGAAATTCCCCTCATTCACCATGTCCCCAGACCTCACGTTGGAGATGAAGAAGCCCCCGTGCTCTGCGTAGAGGTGGTACGGCTGGTAGACCTTCGCCTTGCCCGGGATATCCGGCTCTCCCTCCAGCATCTCTAGGTGCTTCATGACGTTGAAGATGCCCTTGACCACCCCGTCGACGATGTCGCTCTGGCAGCGGCCCATGCCCCCGGCCTCCGTACCAACGGTCATGGGGAACTCGAGGCGCCTCCGCGTCGGTGCCCCGGGCCTGGGCAGGCTCTCCCTTATCCACTCGTACCCGAAGGCCCGGCAGAGGGCGAGGTTCTCGTCTGACCTCTCCTCGTCCTGGGTCCTCCTGTACATGGTGCCGGTGAGGAGGTCCTCCTCGAGATCGCCGCCGTGGAGGTTGAGGCGGTAGTCCCCCTGGGTGAGGACCTCCCTGTAGAAGGCGGTGGCGACCTGATAGCTGATCTTGGGGACGCCACTCCCGCCCTTCGGTACCTCTTCGACGTAGCAGCCCGTCATGTCCCTGTAGTCGATGGGGTTGCCGTGCATCCATCGGGCCTCGAAGGCCAGTGTGTTCACGACGGGGACGATGATGACCTTCCCGCTCAGCTCCTTGGGGTCGAGCTCCTTCATCACGGTGAGGGCCGCGGCGGGTCCGTTGTACTCAGAGCCGTGCTCACCCCCGTTGATCACCACCGTGGGACCGTCCCCAGCCCCGTTGACGAGAGTCATCGGGATCTTGTGGGGGCCAGCGGGTTTCTCAGAGATGTTGAGGTACCCCTGCTCCTTCTTCCCCTTTGGAACCTCAAGAGTCTGAACCTTCAGATTCTCTGACATAATAAATCCAGAGACACATACCCCTACGAGGTTAAGATATTTGCCAGATAGAGGTAAGGGTTAAAGCCTCAAGGAGGAATCCTGCCTTCAGGTTTATGCTTTGAGGAGGCTCGAAGGGAAGGTCGCGCTGGTCACGGGCTCCGGGCGGGGATTCGGTCGCCCCGTGGCTGTCGCATACGCTCTGGAGGGGGCGAGGGTCGTCTCGGTCGCCCGCACAAGCTCCGAGCTGTCGAGTACCGAGGAGATGATACGCTCGAAGGGAGGAGAGGTAATGACGATCCAGGCGGACCTAGCGGAACCCGATGAGATACTCAAGATGCAGGGCCGCGTTCTAGATGAATACGGCAGGATGGACGTCATATTCAACAACGCGGCGACGAGCCCGTGGAAGACCTTCGACGAGACGACGGTTGATGACTGGGATAGAACGTTGGCCGTGAACCTCAGGGCCCCCTTCCTCCTGACCAAGGTCTTCCTAGAGGCCATGAGAGGGCAGGGCGGCGGGAGCATCATCAACGTGACATCGGGCGCAGCCGTGAAGGGCTTCGTGGCCGAGGTGGCCTACTGTCCCTCGAAGTACGGCCTCGAGGGCCTCACCCAGTGCCTCGCCCTGGAGCTGAAGCCGTACAACATCGCTGTGAACACCCTGGGCGTGGCCGCCCCACCGGGGAAGGGTCTGAAGCCCACGGAGCTTACCCAGGAGGAGGTGGACCGCATACCAGCTGAGGTCCGCGCGAGGTACGCGGACGACGAGTCCATGGTTGAGGCCTTCAGGGACGCCTGGACCTTTATGGCCCTCCAGGACGGGGGCGGGGTGACAGGGCAGAGGGTGAGTACCAGGCAGCTGGCCGAGGAGCTAGAAAGGGACGGCTGGGACACAGTGCGCGAGAGGATGAAGGGGAAGCTAACGAAGGCCGTCTACGAGCCCTACGATTTCCCGAAAAGCGTCCGCTACCAGACCAGGGAAGGCGGATGGAAAGAGCTCAGCTTCGAGTAGGGCCTACCCCATATTCTGGCCGAGTTCCTCGCGGATGCCGTTCACGACGTCCTGGAACCCGCTGTCCTCCGTCATGTTCGACACCCGGAGGTCGATGTCCTCGATCCTGGGGGAGCCCAATCCCAGCCTCTCGGCTACCTTGAACTGTTCGTGCTCCAGGACCTTGATCTCCGAGACCCTCCTAGCCCAGTTCATCTTCATCAGGGCCACGCAGACTGCGTCCGTCGCCACACGATTACTCCCTGCCACGATTATCCCCGGCTCGACGACGCCCTTTCGCGTGGGTCCCCTGCCGGTGATCATCTTAGTGGCGTCAGCGACTATCAGGTCGGCGGAGTAAACCGTGTTGAGCTCCGCCACCTTGGCGTCGTGGGCCTCCTCGTTGTGGAGCCACTCCCGCCCCACGGAGTCGAGCATGCCCACGGAGAGCTTCATGGAGATGGTGAACGTGGCTGTGCTGTGGGGCCTCATGATGGGGGTGAGGATCACCCTCTCGGCCTCGTAGACCCTCCGGGGGATCTTGATCCCGTCCGGCCAGGCCTCCCGGTTCGAGGGCTTCACGGTCACCCACTCCTCCTCGTCGAAGTAGCTGAGGCCTATGCCGAGCTCCTCCGCGATCGCCTTGATCCCCAGGTTCTCGACGGTGTGGCGGGTGGGCAGGCCCCTGGCGCGCCCCGATATCTCCCCGACCACGATCCTATCCTTGGAGACCCCCGCGGAGAGGAGCCCCTCAGCTATGGTCCTGATGGTCTCGGGGTGGGTGTCCTGGGGGTAGGGATCATCGGTGTTGCAGTTGGGCTTGATGAGTATCTCACCCTCGGTACCATGAACGATGGGCCTGAAGCCTCCCGCGAGCCAGATGGCCTCGTTTATCCCCTCCACCCTGTTGTTGGAACGCACGATGGCGACCACGCTCCGCCCGTCCAGGCTGACGAGATCGGGGCGAGGGGGCTTGTAGGGTACCTCCGGTCCGGGTGGCGGATTCTTCAGGAGCTCGTTGTAGATTGCCATGGAGCCCTCGCGTGTGACCTCGACCATGTTATCCCTCGTATCAGTCTAGCTTCCCGGTAGTAAGTATGTAGCCTAAGAGGAAGTTGAGCTTGACCCCCAGGAGGTTGGGCTCGATGTTGGCGTACTCCTCGGCGGTGTCCCTGGAGCCGCCTCGGCCTCCCCCGGTGCTGATGGTGGATACCCCGGCGGCCACCCCGGCGTTCATGTTGCACGAGCCCCTGTTGCTGAGGGTGGGCTCGAAGCCCATGAGTTTGGTCACCTCCTCGGCGACCCTCACCAGCTTCGACTCACGGGTCCCCGGTATCTGCCCAGCGAGTGTCTCCGAGAAGGGCTCTATCCACCACTCCAGCTCTTCCTCACCGGAGACCTCTGTGGCGATCCTCTCGATCTCCTCCCTCATCGCTTTGATGTTGGCGTTGTCCGTGGACCTGAGGTCGACGGAGTGCCAGCCGTCGTCGCTCCTGTGGTTGTAGACCTTCCCGGCGCCTAACATGGAGATATTGAGGTAGGTGTCAGGCGGGAGGGGGACTGAGAAGATGCGGGTCACCGACTCGGCGACGCCCTTCGTCACGTTAGGCCCGGGGCCGCGGAGGGTGTGGGCTCGGGGGCCCTTGTAGTGGAGCTTGAACCAGTGGATGCCCAGAGCACCGTAGCTCATCCTTCCGACGCCGCCCATCATGTCGACGACGTAGTCCAGCTCAGGGTGGTCCCTGATGAAACCCTTCGTCCCAGCGAGGCCGGTCTCCTCCTGGGTGACCCCGATGACGTAGATGGTCCCGCTGAACTCGACCTCCGGGAGGGTGAAGAGCTTGGTGAGGCCGAGGCCGGCGGCGCAGATGGAGCCGATGTTGGTCCCAGGGCCTATGAGCCTACCGTCCCGCTCCTCGATGGGCTTCTCCCAGGCCTTGACCAAGTCTGCGATAGTGGCCAGGTCGTCCATGGTCGCCAAGAATGCGACGGTTGGCCCCTCCCCCTTCACGATGGGGGCGACGGCATTCCCGTGGGAGTCGATGTAGGCATCCTCGATGCCGTATCCCCTGAACCTCCCGGTCATGTACTCCGCCCTCAGAGTCTCGTTCCCGGAGGGGGAGTAGATGCGGGCTATCCTCTTCCACTCCTCGATTATCTCCCTCCTGAAGCCCTTCCACTTCCCGAGGATATCTTTAACACGGTGGCTCTCCCAGTATGCCCTCGCCAATCCTTCGTAATCATCCGTTGACATGATAAGACGGACCCCTAGTGTCCGGAACTCGATATAAGAATTTTCGGGAGCTTGGCACGCTGCTCCCATTATGCCTATCTAGTACCTAGCTCATAGTGATACGACGATGAAGATCCCAGTCAGGATCGTTTCCATACGTCAGGAGACCCCCACCGTCAAGTCTTACACCCTCGATCTGGAGAGTCAGGAGTTCTCGTTTAACCCCGGGCAGTGGGTTGACTGTTACGTAGACGCCGAGGGGGAGAGGGGGGTTGCCGGGTACACCCTCACATCCTCGCCCACCACCGTAGGGACGATAGATCTCACAGTCAAGCGGAGCGAGGAGAGGGAGGTCACCCGCTTCATGCACGAGGAGGCGGAGACGGGAGACGTCATCTACGTCGACGGGGGGCAGGGGGATTTCTTCTACCAGAGGGAGATGGGGGACTCCCTGACGCTGATAGCTGGGGGGATAGGGATAACGCCCCTGATGAGCATGCTCAGGTACGTCGACGAGGGCATGTCCGACATCAGGGTCAAGCTCTTCTACAGCGCCAGAGCCCCATCTGAGATAGTATTTCACAGGCAACTGGAGGATATTTCGGGTAGGAATCCGAGGGTTGACTGCGTCTTCACCGTGACCCGCCCCGGGGGGGAGCCGTGGGAGGGGCATACTGGAAGGGTTGACGGCGGGCTCCTCATGGAGGAGGGAGTGGATCTAGGAGGTATCTTCTTCATCTGCGGGCCGAAGCCCATGGGGCAGGACATGGAGGAGACGCTGAAGGGTCTCGGCGTGGCTGAGGAACGCATCAGGTTCGAACAGTGGTGGTAACCGGGTTATTCCGTGAAGCCCTCTTGGAACACGGCGCGCTCCCAGTAGAACTTGTATATCTCAGCGCACCAGCCGTGGACAGTTCTGTCACTGGACGTGAACCCCAGGTAGTCGAACCTGCTGTTGGCGGAGGGGAAGGCGACGACGGCCACCTCCTTCTCCGACATGGCGATGAAGATATTGGCCGAGTCCGAGATCTTCACCTTCATGGTGCCTTTGATCCTGGCTTCGCTCATCACCTCCCCAACCCCAGGCCAATTTGGGGGGTACTCGAATCCCTTGGTCTGGAGGAGGCGGAACTGGACGCCCCTATCCGTCGCCTCCTCGAGGCGTGGGAGGGACATCATGTTATACCTATCAGTGAGCCTCCAGATGTACTCCTCGGCCTCGACGATGATCCTCTCGACGTTGTGGAAGACGAGCATGACATCGTCGACGAGGTCGCTGCCCCCGAGCTCTCCTATTCGGCACAGGAAGTTCGGGGGGAGGTCGCTCAGTACGTGGTCCTTGAAGTAGGCCCTATGCTCGGAGGCGAAGCTGAGTCCCTGGATCTGGCTGAGGACAAGGTCTCCGTAGGGAGTCAGCCAGTAGGCACCTGAGCTGTCCCTATTGACCACGTCGCGCTCGAGAAACCGGGAGACGTGCCTGCTCACCTCCTGAGTCGAGATGTCTAAGGCCCGTGATAGCCCTGTGATATTCACCGAACCCTTCTGCAGCTCTATCAGGATACTCATGCGGTCCTCGTTGGAGAGCTCGAAGAAGAGGTCGCAGAGGTTCTCCAGGTTCCATGACATGTTAGTGCTGTATCTTTGAGCCCTTTGATTATAAAAAATGACCAGCCATGTCAACTATCGATGGTGGCAGGGGCCTCGTCACCTCTTCTCCACACCGACCACGTTGCACTCTTCATCCGTCACGAGCCTCCCCTTACTGTTGTCCAGCAGGACCAGCTCATTACCCCAGGGGTCCTTCACGACGACGCACCTGCCGATCCTGATGTCGAAGGGCTGGACCACGACCTCCCCACCCGCGGACTTGAAGTAGCGGGCCGCCTCGTCGGCCGACTCCACCAAGATATCGATCTCCTCGCCTCGATCATCGGTGTAGAGCACTATCTCGGATTCATCTTGGGGCAGCCTTAGACCCACTGATTCCTCTGTGCGCCAGATTAACTCTAGGCCTAGATTGTCCATGTAGAAGGAGAGCCCTGACTCCAAGTCATAGACTGGCAGGCGTACGCAGTCTATCTTCTTGAATAGGGGAAGGGTGACCTTGCTCATAGAAAGAAAGAGGTGGGGTATAGGGAAAAGGGTTACTTGAGGTACTTATCGAACCAGCGGACGATGTGCTGGAGCCGCTCCTCGCGGTGCTTGGGCTTGCCCATCCTGGAGAGGCCGTGGGGCTCGTTGGGGAACCTGACCATCTCCGTGGTCCGCCCCAGCTTCTTTAAGCCGGCGAAGAGCTGCTCCCCCTGCTCAATGGGACACCTGTAGTCGTTCTCGGAGTGGATGATGAGAAGAGGCGTCACCATATCCTTGATGTAAGTTATCGGCGACTTCTCCATGATCCGCTCCAGGTCGTCCCAGGGGTCCTTCCCCCAGTTCAGCTCCATGGTGGGCAGGCTCATCCACCCGATGTCGCTGGTCCCGTGGAAGCTGTACCAGTTGGAGATACACCGCATCGTCACCGCGGCCTTGTACCTGTCCGTGTGCCCCACGATCCAGTTGGTCATGAAGCCTCCGTAGCTTCCGCCCAGTACTCCCAGCCTCTCAGGGTCCACGAAGTCATAGTTCTCGACGACGTAGTCGGTGGCCTCCATGATGTCCAGGTAGTCCCTCTCCCCCCAGTGGCCTGAGGACTCCCCGCAGAACTTCTCCCCGTAGCCCGTGCTGAACCTGGGGTTGGTGTAGACCACGGCGTATCCGTAGTCGGCGAGGACCTGGAACTCGTGCTCCGCAGCGCCGAGAGTGAA
>JAUWDP010000171.1 GCA_030608725.1 Candidatus Bathyarchaeota archaeon | reverse complement strand
TCGGAATCGTAACTCTCATTAGTCTCATATTAACTCGGCTTAAAGGAACAGCCCACATGGGCTACATTAGGAAGTGATTGAGCATGTCGAATCCCCTCGCGAAACTTAGAGAGGAGTGTACGCGGCTCCTGGAGGAGGCCCTGAACAAGGCCTACCCCGGGACGGAGCTGCCCAGCACCAGGTTCTCCACGCCACCCAACCCCGAGATGGGGGAACTATCATCAGCGGCATCATTCCAGCTCGCGAGTATTCTCAGGTCTAGGCCCGCGGAGATCGCGGAGAAGATCACTGAGAATGTCAGGGCCTCCAGCCTGGTGGGGTCAGCCGAGGCGGTGAACGGATACGTCAACTTCAAGGCGGATACAGGGAGCTTCTCAAGGCTCGTCCTCGAAACCGTCACAGGGGAGGACGAGGAGTACGGCTTCCTCAAGACCTTAGAGCCCGAGAGAGTGATGGTGGAGCACACCAGCGCCAACCCCATCTCCCCACTCCACATCGGCAACGCCCGCAACTCCATCCTCGGGGACTGCCTCGCAAAGCTCCTCAAGAAGAGGGGCCACGAGGTGGCCATCCACTTCCTCGTCAACGACGTGGGCCGCCAAGTCGCCATGACCGGCTACGGATGGCAGATCCTCGGGAAACCCAAGCCGGAGGGGCGGGCGGAGCTTTGGGTCGGCACCATCTACGCCGGCGTCAACGTCGTGAACGAGCTGACGAGGCTCAGAAAGGAGCTCAGACAGGCCGAGGAGAGAGGCAGGGTAAACGAGATCGCCGAGTACCAAGAGGAGATCGAGGACTACCAGAAGGCAGTCGTAGAGCTCAGAAACCGGTTCGCCGACGTCTACGACGCCCTCGCCAAGAAGCTGCCTGAGATAGAGGACCCCATCGCCGAGATCGTGAAGCTCAACACCGCCTACGAGAACAACGAGCCCGAGGCGGTGAAGGACATGAGGGAGATAGTCGGCTACTGCCTCCAGGGCTTCGAGACCAGCCTAGGGGAGTTAGATATCGGGTTCGAGTCATTCGACTTCGAGAGCGACCTCGTATGGAGGAAGGCGGCCGAGGAGGTCCTGGAGGAGCTCAAGGCGACCCCCTACGTCTTCGAGGACGAAGGAGCCCTCATCTTCGACTGCGACAAGGTGGCCGTCGACATGGGCCTCAAGGAGCGCTGGGGGCTGAACCTAGAGCACGAGATCCCCCGCCTCGTCCTGGTCCGCAAAGACGGGACCACACTGTACACCCTCAGGGACATGGCCTACAGCATCTGGAAGTTCGGGCTCGCCGACAGGGTCATCAACGTCATCGGCTCCGAGCAGAGGCTCGCCCAGCTCCAGCTCAGGATAGCCCTTGCAGCTATAAGCAGGCTCGAGATGGGCGACAACCAGATGCACTACGCCTACGAGCTCGTCTACCTCCCAGGGGTGAAGATGAGCGGACGCCTCGGGAGATATGTCACCATGCAAGAGGTTGTGCAACGAGCCGAGAAGCTCGCGTACGAGGCCGTGGACATCCGGAGCCCCCACCTGACTAATGAGGAGAAAGAGGAGATAGCGAGGGTGGTGGGGCACGGAGCCATCAAGTACACCCTCCTAAGCGTAGACCCGCAGAAGACGGTGACGTTCGACTGGGAGAAGGCCCTCAACTTCGAGACCAACAGCGCCCCCTACATCCAGTACAGCCACGCCAGGGCATGCAACATCCTGAAACGTGCCGAGGAGAGACCTGAGCCCGATTACGGAGGGCTAACCCACATCAAGGAGAGGGAGCTCCTCATCGCCCTCGCCAGCTTCCCCGAGACATTCGAGGGGGCCGTCACCGAGCTCAAGCCCGGAGACATCACGGCCTACGCCAACGACCTAGCGGACAAGTTCAACAGCTTCTACGCCGCCGTCCCGGTGCTCAAGGCCGATACACCCGGCCTACTGGGAGCCCGGCTCGCACTGGTAGACGCCGTCAGGATCGTCCAAGGGAACGCCCTCTCCCTCCTGGGTATCAAGGCACCAGAGCGCATGTAATCCTCGGAGAAATCCCTTTTTCGCTTTTCTTATATACCGCGACACGGCGGAGGATAGTGGGTTAGATCTAATGAGCTGGAAGTTGAGGTTCTCAATGGCGGGCACAGTCGCCCTCATCGTGGCGGTGTCCACCCTAGGGTTCAGCATGATCATGTCCTTCATGGGGGTCTTCAACCTGTACACCCTCGCCGCAGTGGTGGTCATATTCAACATCGCGCAGTGGCTCTTCGCCCCCTACATCATCAACCGCCTCTACGGGGTGCGCCCCTTCGAGGAGGGCGAGAGCCCCGAGCTCCACAGGATGATCGATGAGCTCTCCGAGCGCTCCGGCATCAGGACGCCCAGGCTCATGTTCTCCAAGATACCCATTCCCAACGCCTTCGCCTACGGCTCCCCCCTGACGGGGAACCACGTCGCTGTGACCCAGGGGCTCCTTAGCAGCCTTGAGGCCGAGGAGGTGGAGGCGGTCATCGGCCACGAGCTGGGCCACATAAAGCACAGGGACGTCCAGGTAATGATGTTCATCTCCCTCCTCCCCAGCCTCTTCTACATGGTTGCCAGGTCGACGATGTTCAGTCGATACTCCAGCAGGGACAGGAGGGACACGGGGGGGCTCGCCGCCCTGGGGAGCATCTCCATGCTCATCTACTTCTTCCTCCTCCTCTTCAACCTCAACCTCAGCCGCCTCAGGGAGTACTACGCCGACCAGCACGCCGCCTCCGTAGTCCACGACGGCGCCCGTAAGCTCTCGGAGGGGCTGGCAAAGATATCCCCATCGACCTGGAAGATCCAGCAGGGCTCCCGCAGGAACATGGGACTCAGCGGATTCAAGACCCTCTTCATCTCCGACCCCGACAGAGCCGGCAAGGACGCCGTCGACATCAACCAGATGCGATACGGCGGCAGGGACGAAGACCTCGTCCGCAGCGTCATCGGCCAGAAGGTCTCCACGTTCGCCAGCATCACAGAAATCTTCTCGACCCACCCCAACATCGTGAAGAGGCTTCGGGCCCTCAACCCATATTAGCCTCCGCATTTCAAAACGCGTATTCCTCTTCTATCTCCTTTTTCCAGAGGACAGAAATTCACCCTTCTAGGAGTCTCCTCAGCGCGGCGAAGTCGTCCCTGAGCTCCTGCTCCAATGTCCTGTTGTAGAGCACCGCAGCCGGATGATACAGAGGGAAAAGGATGACGTCGCCCCAGCTCGCCATGACACGGAAAACACTCCCGTGGATGTCGCCTATCTTGGCCTTCTCCAACCCGAACATCCGCAGAAAGTGCCCCGTGGAGGAGTTCCCCATGGGCGCGATGACCCTCGGCGAAATTATCCGTAGCAGGGTCTCCAAGTGACTTGAGCAGGCCTTCACCTCTTTTGAGAGGGGCCGCCTGTTTTTCGGGGGGCGACACTTCACGATGTTCGTGATGAAGAGCTTCGAGCGCTCCAGGTCTGCCCCCTCGAGCAAGCTGTCGAGGAGCTTCCCCGCCGACCCCACGAAGGGCTTGCCCTGCTCGTCCTCCTTCCTCCCGGGGGCCTCACCGACGAGGACGAGGGGGGAGTCCAGGCTGCCGTCCCCGACCACCGGGTTCATCCTGCCCTCATGGAGCGGGCAGAGCCGGCATGCTCGGACCTCGGCCGTCACTCTTTCGAGCCGCTCCCTCTTCGAGGCGCCATCCAAGGTTGAGTCAAACCAAGATGGCGGCGGTAGGCTATATTTTTTCGTCTTCCCCCCACTTGACCTAAAGATGCAATTCGGGTTCCCCCCCTACTGTCAGAAGGCTTCGAAAAATATTGGAGGAAACAGGGGATTATTAGGTGTTAATTGG
>JAUWDP010000364.1 GCA_030608725.1 Candidatus Bathyarchaeota archaeon | reverse complement strand
CCAAGGTTCTCCCATATCCATCCCCCGACTATTGGTCCGGGTATCGACGCTAGTCCGAGGCACAGCCCAATGAGCCCCCTCCATCTCCCGATGCAGTCCCTGGGGACCAGCTCGGGGGTCATCGCCCCGTAGGCCACGTACGAGAGCATCCTGAAGCCCATGAGGAACCCGGCGAGGAGGAGCCACTCCGGGGAGGGGGCCAGAACGAAGATGACGTAAGAGAGGCAGTAGATGGGCGTGAGGATGTAGAACATCTTCTTGCGGCCGATCCTGTCTGTCACCCTACCCAGAGGCGCGGCGAACAGGGCCTCAGCGAGGATCATGGCGGTCGTAATACCGCCGATGACGAAGGGACCTGCCCCCTTCACCTCGTGAGCAAAGGGGTACCTAAAGGGTGTTATCATGCTCATCGTGAAGTAGTTGGTGGCGAGAAAGAGGAGCCAACGCTTCGTTGCTGTCCCCCTCCTGAAGACCTCTCTGAAGTCCTCGATGGGGTTGATGGATTTTGTCTTTCGCGGTGCTCTCTCCATCTTCACCATCCTCATGGCGGCGTAGACGACCAATATGACCTGTGCAGCGAACTGTATCCAGTAGAGGGGCCTGATGCCCTCGACGTTCATCCCGCCGAACATAGTCACCAGGAGGGCTGCAACCGTCGGGGAGAGGAGGGTCGGAAGGGCGCCTACCCCCTCACAGAGGGCCTTGCCAGTCGCCCTGTCCTTGTTGGGGAGGGAGAGGTCGCAGATGACGACGCAGGACCCCAGCCTCTGGCACAGCCCGGCTATGAGGATGGCCGGGATTACGAACTCCCATCTGTTTGCGAGGGCAAAGAGCAGGGGGGAGAGGGTGGATATCGAGATCCCCAGCAGGTAGATCTTCCTTATGCTGTACCTGTCTTGGAAGTACCCAAGGGGCAGGGAGATAAGAGTGCTGCCGAGACCGGAGGCACTGTTCACGGCACCCAGCTCCAATGCCGAGGCCCCCATACCCCTGATGAATATATTGCTGTACTGCATTGTCAACTGATTGAAGAAGCGGTTGAACACCTGCCTGGTGACCACGGTCCTCCAGTTCAGATTCTGCCGTCTCCAGACATCCCTGAGTTCGCGGATGAATGAGACAGCCATTGCAATCCTTTTAGGCTAGCTTAAGTTGTTAATATGTCTTCATTTAAAGACAAAAAAAGTGTGGATCAGGAATTCTAGGCTTGAGATTCAATGTAACGGCTTATTGCCTCAGAGACTTTGGTGCCAGCCTCGATCTTCCAGAGCCTTATACCGCTCATCTCCATCATCGTCTTGGCGCCTGGGCCTACGTCTCCGGCGAGGACGACGTCCACGCCCCTGTCCTTGAGGTTCTTCATCACTATGGGCCCCGTGCCCTGGGCGAGCTTGGAGGCGTCGTTCTCATGTACGCTGATCTCCCCTCTCTGGCTGTCGATGACCTCAACGAATGTGAAAAAGGGTGCCTGTGCGAAGATGCCGGATACTTTGTCCCTTATCCCTCTATCTCCCTCGGTGGGGACGGCTATCAGTTCCTTGGGCGTCATATAATCTCCTCCAGTCTCTTCTTTACCTCTTTCAGCTGTGTCTCAAGATCCGTGAGATGTCTTTTTAGCATTTCCTTCTCTTCATCAGGGCTCGTCGGAGCCAGCGGTGCCTCGTATGCGGGCTGCTGTGCTGTGTAGGGAGCTTGGAGTCCCATGCCCCTTCCCATTCCGC
>JAUWDP010000022.1 GCA_030608725.1 Candidatus Bathyarchaeota archaeon | reverse complement strand
AGTGGACTATCATTTTTTCATTCATCCTGATTCATTTAGAGACTCGGTTTCTCTGACTGAATCGCAAATATTGTGATGGGGGACATTTAAAGGCTTACCCTAAAAAATGGTCCATGGAAAGGCTTTTGAATGCCCTCTTAGAAAGTTTCCGGACATGGATGCGGCCTCGCTCATCATTATCCTGGCGTTGGGTCTAGCCAGCGGACTGGTGATGAGCTTTGTCGGTGCCAGTGCTGTCATGGTCGTCGTCCCCGGTCTTAGCATTATTCTGGGTTATGGGATGCATCTCTCTATAGGTGTAAGCCTACTGGTTGATGTTCTGGCTTCCCTTGCGATCGGCTACGAGTACTGGAGGCATGGGAACGTGGACCTTAGAGATGGACTCTGGATAGCCTTGGGATCAGTGACTGGAGCTCAGCTGGGGGCAGGTTACACCGTCGCCCTCCCCGACTGGTTCTTGGCCCTTAGCTATGGAGCCTGGATGCTGGGAGCCGGATTGATGATCTGGAGGAACGGGATGAACCGGACTGCCATCTCTGATAGATTTGCCAAGTATCTGAGATTTGACTCAGGCTCGAAACAGGTGTTCGCTTCTCTACTGCTGGGGGTTCTGATCGGTATTAACTGCGGTGTCTTCGGGGCAGGAGGAGGGGTCCTGATTATGATCGTTCTCCTGTTTGTCCTAGATTACCCCATCCACTCGGCTATCGGGACATCAACCGTCATTATGGCCATTACGGCTGCCTCGGCTTCGGTGGGCTACCTGATGCGGGGAAACATGGATGTCTACGTTGGCGTCGTGATGGCTGCGGCTACCATCGTCGGGGGGGTCGCTGGGGTCAGGGTCGTGAACTCCATGGATGAGCGTATCCTTGCGAGGGTCGTTGGGGGCACCTTCTTTGTACTCGGCGTCGTCATGACGCTGCTCAGGTTCATCTAGTAGAGCTTCTTCGGTTCTTTCAACTTGCTGAGGAGGACGATGGAGCTCTGGGGCTGCTCGTCCAGGATGCTGTAGCCCGACGCTACTGCGAGCTGCTCAGCGAACGTGCGTATGTCCTCGTGCCAGGCCATCTCGTCGTATGCGAATCTCTGCCTCGCGTAGCCCACGGATTTTGCTGCCTTGGGTTCCAGGTATGTGGCGTCTGATATCTGGGCGAGTCTTGCGTATCCAGCGGGGTTCACCATGTTGAGCTTGGGGACCAGGGTGTGCCTGAGTACAGTGGGGCAGCTGAAGCTTCTCAGGAGCTCCATCGTCTCGTTGAGCCTCTCCCATCCGTCGGGGACGAGGGGCCTGCACGTGCGGGTGTAGGTCTCCTCGTCGGGGGCGCAGGCGCTCACGTAGAGCTGGGTGGGCTCCGTGCTCAGGTTCGCGAGGACTTCGGGGTTGAGGCCGTTGGTGACTATGAATACTGACTTGTATCCGTTGTCGTAGTAGGCCTGCACCAGTTCTCCCAGGTGGGGGGGTAGATGGTGGGCTCTCCCTCCAGGCTGATGGCGGCGTGGACCGGGTTCATGGCGTCGCTGAGCATCTCCTTGGAGACGTTGGGATTGCCGCCGAATCCTGACATTGCCTTCCGGTGGGCTTGCAGGCTTCCCTCTACTATTGTGTAAGGGTCATCCGCGAGGTGCTCTGGTAGTCTGGTCTGCTCCCACTGGACGCTAAGGTGCTCGGGTGTGGCCCTCCAGCAGAATACGCAGCTCTGTGTGCAGTGGCCGAGGCTGGGGGTCATCTGGAGGCAGCGGTGGCAAGGGATGCCGTAGAATCGCTGCTTGTAGCAGTGCTCCTCTCCGCGTGTGTTGAGGCTCTTTCTGACCCAGTGGCAGGTCTTGACGGCGCTGTGGGCGCCCACGAGGTGGTAGCCCTGCCTGCGGTAGACGCTGCGTAGCTCCTCGGGGACGCTCAAGTGGTGGCCTCAGTATCCGTATAGCTTCGAGTACTTCTCTTCTAGGTAGCTGATGAAGGGCTTCACCGTCAGGTCTTTCCCTGTGATCTCCTTCATCAGGTCGACGGGGTCGTGGAGGTTGCCGTGGCTGTGGACGTTCTCCTTAAGCCAGCCTCCCACTTGGAAGAATCCCTTGGACGTGAGCCCTTCCTTCCAGTCGGGTATGTCCGCGGTCATCTTGTCGAGCATCATGCCGCTGTAGATGTTGCCGAGGGCGTAGCTGGGGAAGTACCCGTAGGAGCCTCCGGCCCAGTGGGTGTCCTGCATGACGCCCTCCGAGTCGTTCTTGGTCTCTACGCCCAGGTACTCTTCGTATTTCTGGTTCCAGATCTGGGGGAGTTCGTCTATGGAGATCTTGCCCCTGTATAGGTCCTGCTCTATCTCGAACCTGATGATGATGTGGAGGCCGTACGTGACCTCGTCTGCCTCGACGCGGATCTTGGATGGCTTGACCATGTTTATGCCCCGCACGAACTGGTCGACGGTGGTGTCTGAGAGGGCGCCGTTCACGAGGGACTGGAGTTTGGGGTAGAGGCTGCTCCAGAGCTCGGGGCTGCGGCCTATGATGTTCTCGACCATCCTGGACTGGGATTCGTGTATCCCCGAGCTTGAGGCGAGCCCTATTGGTTGGTAGATCCACTCGGCTGGGAGGTTTTGCTCGTAGAGGGCGTGGCCTCCCTCGTGGAGGACGGAGAACACGCTGGACTCGAACCTTTCCTCGTAGTAGTGGGTTGTGATCCTTACGTCGTCGTAGTAGCCTATGGTGAATGGGTGCTCGGTCTCGTCGATCCTGCCGCCGGCATTCTCCGTCTGGGTGTCGTATCCTATCTCGGCGGCGATGGCCTCCGAGATCTCTCTTTGGGTCTCGATGGGTATCCGTCGTCTGAGGAAGTCGGTGTTCGGCTCTGGGGTGTCTCTGATCTTGTCGATGATCTTGATGAGGCCGTCCCTCATGGGTGTGAATAGTGTGGAGATGGTGTCGGCGTTGACGCCGGGTTCGTGGATGTCTATGAGGGCGTCGTAGGGGGTGGAGGTGCCCTTGACGTCCATGAGGATCTCCGCTGCCTTGACGCGCAGGTCGTACAGCTTCTCCAGGTCTGGCCTGTACATTGCATAGTCCTGGGCTGCCTTGGCTTTCTTCCAGATGTTTATTGTGAGTGCTGTCTGTTTGGCTGTCTCGACTACGAGGTCCTCGGGGAGTTTGGTCATTTCGTCGTAGTTCTTCTTGGAGAGGTGGACGTTTCTCTGCTGTTGCTGGTCGAGGGTGGCGTTGTCTGGGTGGGCGTTTATTTTGTTAATGAGGTTGCCAATCTCGGGGTCGGTCTGCATCCTGTGGAATATCTTCTGGAGGAGGGCGAGCTGGAGGCTTCTGAGGTTGACTGCCTTGGGGGGCATCTTGGTTTCCATGTCCCAGTAGAGGATGGCTCCGGCGGATTCTCCTATGAAGAGCTCTCTGTTCTTCTCCATGAGGGCTGTGTATGCCTCTTGGGGGGTTGTTGGTGTGGTCATCGTTGTTTTATTGTGTAGGTTGGGTGTTTATAGTCTTGGCGGAGTAGGTTTATTTATCTGGTTTGGGGGTTGTATTTGGGGGCTCGTGGTCTAGTCTGGATAGGACATCAGCCTGCGAAGCTGGGGATCGTGGGTTCGAATCCCACCGGGCCCGCCACTAATTAGGTGCGCGCATACACAAGGTTCAGGCTCATAGCCATGCCCGAGAGGCGCTTCAGCCTCTCAAGCTCCTCCCTTAATCGTGCATAAGATCCTGGATCCATGTCCCTGCTCCCGTGTGACGCGTCGAAAGACGGCTCTGAAGCGGGGTGCACTACAAGGGATCACATGCAGTCATCCTCCCTCTCATCCACTTGGCTTCGATGTCTTGATGCACTGCGAGTGCCCCCACCCCTGTGACTTCAGAAACTCGATGACAGACTCGGTGTCCTTATTGCCTGGCCTGAGGATCAGGTCGCCACCACACTTGGAACATGGATACTTTATCTCGTACATTTCCCGGCTGATATCGATGCCTGCTTTCTTACCATCGCCGAATCCGTCGTCGTAGCCCTTTTGAATCCAAGTGTTCTTAGCCTTGTTCTGCTCTCCCAGGAACCTGCTCTTGTACATTCTGTTTGCCTCAGCCTTCACGGCCTCCTTGTACTTCTCGCTGCCCTCCTCGATCAACACTGCGGCTCGTACACACGCCTCATCGTATTCCAGCTCCTCCGCTCCTTGCAGCCGGATGATAGCTATGTTAAGCTCCCAAGGGATCGACCTCTTGACCATCTTCCCATTTTTTCTTGAAGCCTTCATATGCCTCTCAACAGGCGCCAAAATTGATCGGTTTTTAAGGCTTACGGTGTGGTTCGGGGTGATGTTGAAAAGGTTACGGAGCTTCAGCCTCTGGATTGGATTATCGGAGGCGTTACGGTCGCATGTGGATGAATATGGATACCTTATGAATGTATGCGGATGTGGGATGATGGTCCTCGGGTGGAAGCCGGGTTCTGATTGAGGGGTTCAAGTTGACCCGTAAGGATAGACTAGTCTATTCTGATGGATGGACGCACTCCACCTTATGGTTATACGATTTCTCGATGTGCGTCTGGTTGGGAGAAAGGGTTAAAAAGGGTTCACTTGCGGCGGTTGTTGAGGTTATGTGTTTGAGCCAGCTTGCGTGTCCCCTTTGTGGCAGGTTTGTCAGTCTTAATGGCTTCGATCCGAGTGACTTTGAATCTGACATCTACGCTGTGAATAGGACAGGACTGGGCCGAGGCAGAGGCTTCGATGTTGGACCGAGGTTCTCTGTCTTGGGTGACGTGACGATCACTGGTCCCATTGCTTCACGGTGCCGTATTATCTTGGGTTTGATAGAGGGAAGAGAGACCCCCTCGAGTGTTGACGTATCTGTACTTACTTTGGAGATTGAGAAGTGGAAGGGAGAGGCTCTAAGGATGCGAGCAGATGTGGGTGATCTTCATGCAAAGATGGCTGAATTGGAAGGCACAGCGAGCTATTGGAGAAGAGAGACATGGACATTGCAAGGGATAAGAAACGAAAACGAGGCGCAACTGGCCAGTCATGAAGAGATGTCAGAACATTGGAGACGCCGCAGTGCCAACTTGGAGAACGAGGTAAGGCGTCTCAAGTCACGGATCAGCGAGCTTGACCAACTGGAGGAGGAAAATGAAGAGGAGATGCTAGCAATGGAGGAAATGGATGAGATCTTAGACATGATTAACACTAGTGCTAACACCGATTTCGAGTATCTCATCGATGCTGTGGAGTTCCTACTTGAGGGTGGGTAGATGCATAGACGATAGCGGTTAGTTATTCCTCATCGTAGTCCCATCTACGCTCTATATAGTTCTGACCGTAGGGACCTAATTGCTTTAAGATTTTGTCAAGTTTTGCCTTGCATTTTATACGTTTCCCTTTTGCCTTGACCCTCCATCCATCTGTTGGATGAGGTACTATGTTTAATTGACATTCGTTAGACATGCAACAAATGGCGAAAAAATGGTGTTTATAATATTTACTGTGAATAAAGTAGGACATAGAGCGAGCGACGTCACCAAGAACTACTTGGAGGCCTCAGAAGAGGAGCTTCGTGAGATGGTGGTGGACCTCTGGAATCCCACACAGTTTTCAGACTTCGAGCTCTGGGGCATCCGAGATGCCATGCAAAAAGGATGGGTGAAACCCTTCCTACCGTAAAAGAGTAGGCGTGCCCACTGTAGTCAGGTCTACTCCCCTGTGGTAGGGCTCACCCTGGGGGAGCGCCTTCCACTTCTGTAAGCTACCACCAAAAAGGGGGGGGATTAGGCGCTTGCGAGACTCTGCTTCCAGGCGATGTTCAGCGTGTTCTGATTTATTTTGTCAACCGGGTGAATATTACCTTCAGGTATAATGTCAAGCCAGATTGCGACGTGAAGATCCAGTCTCCGTGTCGCACATAGTCTCGCGCATGCCAAACTTTGTGCAGAAGGGAAAACACGAGATCGACGACATATACATGTTAATGTGCGCGTTAGAGTGTTTTTATATTATGTAATAGGGTATTAATTTCAGGTATTTTTCTATTTTAAGCTCTCTAGTCTTATTATTATTTACATTATTCAATCAAGTTTACATAGAAATCAGCTATAACCCAGTTTATCATCTTCACATGAATTTCTAAACAACCTTGCGCGTGCAACTAATGTTTTACGAGCAATGGGTATCTCGCACGTTCCAAGTAGGCGAATACATTGACATGCCCCTGTCCAACAATTCGGCACATACGCTCGGAGGGGCGTGAGAGAGAAAAGGGTGCGCGCGCCTTCGATTGCTTACCTCTTCTTTGAGGGGGGTCCGTTCTAGCCTCTTTTTTCCTTTAGGTATCTCTCTAGGTCTTTCCTGGTCACCCGCCAGTTTCTCCCCTGCTTGTACGTGTCGAGGGATCCATCCCGATATTTGAGGTTCAGGTATTTGTGCGCACAGGTATATGCAGCGACTGGAATGTTCACTGTATTTCTCGGATAGGCGAAAATGGGATAAGTTACGTGTGGGGTTATCCTTATCCCATGCCTGTCGTCTCCCGTGGATATGATCCGGACCTGGATTTCCAGAGGGTCATGGGCTTCCTCAGGGACTCCTTCGCAGAGACCGGGAGCCTCCACAACTGGCTGCCTCCCCGGTTTGAGAACAGCCGTGCCGAGATGGCGGCGTGGACCCGTCTCTGGGAGGAGGTGGGGGGCCCTGAGCCGAGGATTGTGGCGGTGGCCAACCCCGAGGTGAGGTTCCTCTACTTCATCCAGATGGATCCGGACTACGCCTACTTGGAGGGGGAGGTGGTGGGGTGGATCGTCGATTATTGCACCACCCAGAAGGCTTCGAGTGAGGAGCTGAAGATCTCCGTCGTTGCATTAGAGGGGAACCAAGAAAGGGAGGTCGCGCTCAGGGAGCACGGCTTCGAGAGGGGGCAGGTCTACGGGATCTTACGCCTGCGCAATGTGGATACCCCTATCCCCGATTTCAGGTCCCCGGAGGGGTACGTGATCCGGTCAGTCCGGCCTGAGGAGGACTTCGACAGGATTGCCGCGGCTATCAGGGTGGTCTTCGGACACGGGGAGTGGTTCACAGGGCAGGTGCTTGAGGGGCTGTCCCGGGCGTCCTTCTACCGTGAGGACCTAGACCTCGTCGCGGTCGCCTCTGATGGGAGTATCGCCTCCTTCTGCACGTTCAGGATGGATCCCCCAAGCCGGGTGACGGAGCTGGAGCCCATGGGCACCCTCCCTGAGCATCGTCGTATGGGTCTGGCGAAAGCCTTACTCTCCGAGGGGTTCAGGCGGCTCGCGAATTACGATCCGACGCTTCTCTACATCGGTGGGGCAGCGGATACTCCGGAGGCGAACCGTCTTTACGAGGTCACAGGTTTCAATGAGATGTACGACTACTATTACTGGCATAAGACGATCTAGACAGTGTCTGATTTTTTCCTCGAACGAAAAGATAAAACATTAAAGAGTTGGTCCCATATCATCTGGCAATGGGTCTACGTGATCAGGGCTCCCTCTGGGGCATACGGCTCGACGTCTTCGTCTCCGGCGCCGTCGTCATGGCCCTGGAGATGGTGGGCAGCAGGCTCCTCGCCCCCGTCTTCGGGGACAGCATCTTCGTCTGGGGCAGCCTCATCGGCGTCGTCATGACCTCCCTCGCCCTCGGCTACTACCTCGGAGGAAGGTACGCCGACAGAGAGCCCAGCTTCCGCACGTTCAGCCTCATCATCTCCGCGGCGGGGGCCCTCATCATCCCCATCCCCGTCTTCGCCAACCTCGTCCTGGAGACTGTGCTCAAATCCGGCCTCGGAGAGCGCTACGGGCCGGTGCTCGCCTCCGCCCTGCTCCTGGCGGCCCCCACCACCCTCCTCGGCATGGTCTCCCCCTACGCCATCAGGCTCGCGACCCGGAGCCTCACGAGCATCGGAGGCGTCTCCGGGAGCCTCTACTCCGTCTCCACCGGGGGCAGCATCTTCGGCACATTCTTCACCGTCTACGTCCTCATCCCCAACCTAGGCGTCAGGGCCATCCTCCTCGGCCTCGGTGCCGTCCTGATAGCCGTCTCCCTCATGGGGCTGGCGAGGGAGCAGAAGGTCCTGACCCTGCTCTTCCTGGTGCTGGTGATGCTCATCCCGTCCTCCGGCTTCCTGGGGGGCTCCATCTCCGTCTTCACCGGGGACGTCGTCTACCAGAAGGACACGGCCTACAGCTCCCTTACCGTAGTCGACCAGCCGGGCCGGGGGGTCAGGGTCCTCTACCTGAACAACATGGCCCACAGCGCATGCTACCTTAACGGCTCTAACAGCGCCGTCTTCACGTACACCGACTACTTCAACATGGGCTTCGTCCTCAACCCTGGCATAGAGAGCGTCCTCTTCATAGGCGGCGGCGGCCTATCGGGCCCCAAGCAGTTCCTCGAGTACTACCCCGGGGTCACCGTGGACGTCGTCGAGATCGACCCCGAGGTCGTCAGGGTGGCGCGGGAGTACTTCTACGTCCCCGACGACCCCTGCCTCAACGTCCACATCGCCGACGGCAGGGCGTTCCTGGGCAGGGCGGGGACCTACGACCTCATAGTCCTCGACGCCTACTCCAAGACCTACGTCCCATTCCACCTCATGACCCTGGAGTTCTTCGAAGCCCTCGCCGAGCACCTCAACCCCGGCGGGGTCGTCGTCTCCAACCTCATCAGCTCTCTCATCGGGGACACATCGGACCTCCTCATGGCCGAGGTCAGGACCGTCGAGATGGTCCTCCCCCAGGTCTATCTCTTCACCACCCGGAGCAGGTCCACATCCATGGTCCAGAACATCGCGCTGATGGCGACCGCCGTGGGGCCCGCGTACACGAGCGAGGAGCTGCAGGCGATGGCGGGGGAGGCTCCCTTCAGGGGCGATGCCTTGGCGAGGTATGCTGGGAACCTGTACGAGGGGGAGATGTACTACGAGGATTCAAGGGTGTTGACGGACGACTACGCCCCCACGGAGAGCCTGCTCAACCCCGTCACCCTGTCTCCCTATGGATGGGAGTGACCCCCGTCACGCTCCTGGACTACGTGCGTGCACCGGAATAGCGGAAAATCAATCCACTTATGCCCCTGTATTTCCGTCCACTTTTAGTTGTCAAGGACCTCGGGGGGCCTCCGGCCTCACGGCCTTCCCTTTCTGACGGTGACCGCCACTAGCAGCAGGGACAGGAGAACCACCCACATCTGCCCCAGGATGGGGGCCAGAACCATCCCTCTGTCCACGGGGATGACCTCCCCCCCGACGGTCTGGTCGCATCCCAGCTCCACCTCGGCGGCGGTGTCGTCGTCGTGCATCCTGGGGTGTTGGAGGGGGGCATAGGCGGTGGTGAGGGGGGCCGCGTAGAAGTACCCCTCCTCGGCTGAGATCATGTGGTCGCCGTCGGTGTCCGCTGGGAAGGGGGCGGAGGCCATGCCCCTGAGGAGGTAGTAGGTGAAGACGCCGTGGCCCAGGGCGGTGCTCTCGTATGAGTACTCGTCGTGCTCGCAGGAGGCGAGGACTATGTACCCGGGCATGGCGAGGTCCCTGTCGACGGTGCTCTCCAGGTCGGCCTTGGGGCGGCCCGGCATGGTCCGTGTGGTCATCTCGTTCTCCCTGATGAAGCCGCCGCTGAAGCAGGTGTCCAGGATGACCACCTTCCGGCAGGGGAGGGCGTCGAGCCAGGCCTCGAGCTCGTCGTCCCTGATGCTCGTGGCGGGGTCGAGGGTGGCGTCCCAGGGGCAGATGTACTCGTCGTATCCGTCGACCTCGTCCAGGGGGCTCAGGTCGTCGCCGTAGGTGCCGTGGCCCGCGAAGTAGAGGAGGACGATGTCGTCCCCGTCGACTGTTCCCTGGAGGGCTTGGATGGCGTCCCTGATCCCCGCTCTGGAGGCCTCCTGGTTCAGGAGGAGGGTGACCTGGGTCCAGTAGAGGTCCCTGAGGACTGCTTCCATGGCCGCTGCGTCGTCGTCGGTGAGCTCCAGGCCCATTATGGACTCGTAGTCGGATATCCCAACGATTATCCCGTATCGCTGCGTCGTGGACGCTGACTGGACGTGGGTCGGGATGGTGGAGGCGGATAAGATGAGGACCGTCAATAGGAGGGAGAGTCTACTCTTTGTTGGGACCATTCTTATGAGCTTCGAACCGCTGTAATGTACTAAAAAAGTTCGAATCTTTCTTGATGTTTCTTCAGATACAATGAATATATATCTAAGTCTTTCACTTATTTCGTTCTCAAATTCAGTATTATCTAATGTCACTGTTGTGGTGTATCTTTTTAATGTGTATGTTGGTTACTCAATCCACGGGCATT